>JAEZGT010000318.1 GCA_023416875.1 Pseudomonadota bacterium | reverse complement strand
ATGAAGAAGATGAGGACGAACTGGAGCCAGAACACGATTGCGCTGTCACCTGCGCGCCGGCAATGGTAATCGAATCGATATTGGCAAAGCCGTCAGCCGAAATCCCGATCAACACCAAACGGTTGCTGCCAGCATTCAACGATATTTCGACGCTCTCTTTCACCCAGCTAGACCAGGCGCCGGTCGGAGCGAAAGTAAAGTTCGCAGCACTGCCAGCATTGCCGTTGGCAGTCAAAACACCTGAACGCGCCGCGCTGGCGCCGTTGGCGTAGCGGATTTTGACGGTGTAAACATTGGTTTCGGAAGCGTCGATCTGCCACTCGATTTTGGAGCCGAGCGCATTCTGTACATCGATATATCCGCTGCCGGTGTAGCCCGCGTGCTCAGTATCAACGCCGCCGGAAGCCACGCTGTAATCCGCGTAACAGAAACCCGTGGTCGCCTCCTGAATGGTCAGCGCATTGGTGGCGCTACCACCCGATGAACTGGAGCTCGAAGAGCTTGAACTGGAAGAACTGGAACTGGACGAAGAGCTGGAACTACTCGAAGAGGATGATGAAGAACTGGAGCTGCTGGAACTTGAAGATTCCGCTCCCCCGCCGCAGGCAACCAGACCTGCAGCCATGATCCCCACAATCATGCACTGTAATGATTTCATTGAATTCACCTTTGTAATTTTTTGCTGAGCTTTGCGCGACTGCCCGGAGCGCCATAGCCGAGCACTAGTATTGCCGAATGCGAAAACCGATTCGGTGACAAACGACACAAAACTGTTTTACCAAAATAAAAAATTGGTCAGGCAGGTTGAACGACCTACATGAGGCGATTCAAGTTGGGATGTCGGCCGATGACGTTTAAGATACCGGGCCTGTTTTGTTTGTACCCGAGGATCAAGTGAAAGACCTTCTTTTTGCGCGGCTGGAATCCATCGGCCTGGAAATCACACCGCTGGTGGCCTCCGCCATCGTTACCGTTATCATCCTTCTGACCGCCCTGGTCATCCACTTGGTGCTGCACCGGGGCATACTCCGCCTGCTGGAAGCCTATTCCCGCGGCCTGCAAGGCTGGTGGCATGCTGCCCTCTTCCGCCACAAGCTGTTCCAGCGCCTGGCACTTACCCTGCAGGCGGTCATTCTGCTCGGTCAGGCCCGCCTGTGGCTTGGTGCGGAGTCAACGATTCTTCCGTTTATCGAAGTGGCCATTTACCTGTGGCTGGTACTGTTTACCGTGCTATCGCTGTTTTCGTTGCTGAGCACGGTGGAAGACCTGATTCTGAACTCCCCTAACGGCCGGCGCCTGCCGGTGCGGGGAATTTTTCAGAGCATCAAGCTGGCGGCTTTTCTGCTGGCGCTGATCTACGCCGCTTCCCTCGTCGTCGGCAAGTCGCCCGCCATACTCTTCAGCAGCTTGGGCGCCATGACAGCGGTGTTGCTGCTGGTATTCAAGGATCCCATTCTCGGGCTGGTGGCGGGCATCCAGTTGTCCGCCAACAATATGCTCGCCGTAGGCGACTGGCTGGAGATGCCTAAATATGGCGCCGACGGTTTTGTTATCGACATCAACTTGACGACGGTAAAAGTCAGCAACTGGGACAAGACCATCACCACAGTTCCCACCTATGCATTGATTTCAGACTCGTTCAAAAACTGGCGCGGCATGATGGAGTCGGGCGGTCGGCGCATCAAACGCTCCATTAATATCGACGCGACGAGTGTGAGATTTTTGCAGGAGCAAGATCTGGAGCAACTTCGTAAAGCGCACCTGCTGAGCACTTACATCGAAAATAAAGTCGCCGAAATCAAACACTACAACGAAGAAAATAAATGTGATCCGGCCTCGCCCGTCAACGGACGCCGCTTGACTAACCTGGGCACATTTCGCGCTTACGTCACCGCTTATTTAAAAGCGCATCAGCAACTTAACCCCGACATGATTCAAATGGTCCGCCAACTGCAACCCGGCGCTGACGGCATACCGTTGGAAATTTACGCTTTCACCTCGAGCGTCGCCTGGGTAATTCACGAGGGGGTACAGGCGGATATTTTTGATCACATTTTTGCCGTTCTGCCGGAATTTGGCTTGCGCATCTATCAAGCCCCGAGCGGTTACGACGTGCGCCAAGCGCTGCAGCAAGTGGGCAATCAAACCGCCGCAGCGCTGGAAAATGCCGCGCATAGCGCGTCGGCAAATTCTGGTGTTGATACGGCCAAATAACAGCGGCTGACAACCCGTTCGCTGCTGGCGAACGGGCTATTTATATCTTGTGACTGCAACCGAACGTTTATTTTGTGAGGAACCATCTACACTCGGTGATGACTTTTTTATAAGGGGTTATCGCTATGCTTGCCACAACACTCTCACTCATCCAGCAACACTTCCCTCCAAAAAGTCCCAACCAGCTCCAGCTGTATTCGATGCCCACACCGAATGGACAGAAAGTTTCCATTTTGTTGGAGGAGCTCGGTCTGCCCTATGACGCGCACTTGGTCAACATCACCAAAAACGAACAATTCCATCCGGCATTTTTGGCAGTAAGTCCCAACAACAAAATTCCCGCACTGTTCGATCCGGACGGACCGGAAGGCAAACCTTTGGCGCTGTTTGAGTCGGGGGCGATTTTGTTATACCTCGCGGAAAAAACCGGGCAATTTTTGCCGGCGGATCCGGCACTGCGCTATCAAACGATTCAGTGGCTGATGTTCCAGATGGGTGGCATAGGTCCCATGTTTGGCCAGTTGGGATTTTTTCATCGCTGGGCTGGCCGCGAAATCGAAGACCCGCGGCCGCGCGAACGCTACGCTTCCGAAAGTGCCCGGCTGCTGCGTGTGCTTAATCAGCATTTGGTCGGGAAATCCTGGGCTGTGGGCGATACCTACACCATCGCTGATATCGCCATTTTTCCGTGGGTAAATGCGTTACTCGATGTTTATGCGGCGGGTGATTTAGTAAAAATCGAGCAATTTCCCGAGGTCTTGCGAGTGCTCAAACAATTTCTGGCTCGCCCCGCCGTGGCTCGGGGGCGCAACATTCCATCGGCTTGATTCGCTAGAATTTCAACTAGAATTAAAGATGACTAAAATTATCAGCGATTCAAACAAGCAAGTTGGCACTTACTGCAACACGGAGGCAATCGCAAACAACAAACTTAATAAATGCGCCGCCACAGCGCTTTTCCGATTTCGGGAGAATCTAATGAAAAACTTTTATCCCGCACTAGTTGCCACGTTTTTGCTTTGCTCTTGCAGCTCCTTCTCACAGACAAAGGTCGATCGCAACGTGACTTTTTCCTGCATTAACGGCGAAACGGTTTCCGTGCGTTTTTTACCCGATGAGGACATCGCCATTTTGTCGCGCAACGGCACCGACTTAACGCTTCCCGAACAACGCACCGGCTCGGGGTTTATCTACAGTACCGGCCGCTACACCATTCACGGCAAGGGTGACGATCTGACCATCGAAATCGGTCGTATGGCGCCGATTCAATGCAGGGCTAAATCAGCCTGATTACTCATATCCCCGGTTTTTCCGGGGATAGTGGCCGTATGGCCCCTACTCGATCAGCCGCTCCACCCCCAAATATCCCGCCGCCGCCGCCACATTCACCTCTCCCAGCGCTGGTATCACGCCCAAGCAAGGTGCGGGAATAGCGCGGCGCAACGCGGTAAGGTTTTCTTCGATGGAATCCATCTGCGGGTCGAGACCACTGCCGACCCAGCCGGCGAGCGACAGGCCATCGCGCTGGATGGCTTCGGCGGTAAGGATGGCGTGATTGAGGCAACCCAGCCGCAAACCGACGACGAGAATAACCGGGGTTTTGATTTGCAGTGGCAGGCCGCTGAGGTGTTCGAAATCGTTCAGCGGCACGCGCCAGCCACCGGCGCCTTCGATCAGGCGCAGGTCGGCGGGCTGCATCAGAGTGCCGCGGCACAGGCCGACTAGGCGGTCGAGACTAAGACGGCGATTTTCCTCCGCGGCAGCGATATGCGGGGCTTTGGCGGCGCGCAGGGCGATGGGGTTAATCTGCTCGTAAGGCAGTTTGACGGTGCTGTAGGCCTGGAGCAGCAGCGCGTCTTCGTTGCGCAGACCTTCGGGAGTGGTCTCACAACCAGCCGCTACCGGCTTGAGGCCGAATGCCTTAAGCCCTTGTTGACCAGCGAGATGCAGCAGCGCCGCCGTCACCAGCGTTTTGCCAACTCCGGTATCGGTACCGGCAATGAAATAGGTGTTTTTCACGGCTTTTTCGCCCTTACCAAAATAACGTCATAGGTGGCTGGCAATTTGTTGTCCCCATCGCGAAAGCGTTGGTATATCTCGTCCAACTGATGCAGTTGGCGAATGCCGGTGAGGCCGGGGCGACTGCCGGGGTTGATGTTGTGAGCGCCTATGCCTTTGAGCTCGCGCAGCAGGGGCATCAATTGATCGTACCGAGCCACCAGCGGATAACGCTGCAATTCAATGGCGGCAAAACCCGCGCCTTCCAGCGCTGCGCGCACTGCATCCGGCGTATGAAAGCTGTTCACGTGGGTGTAGGCATCGATGCATTGCCAGGCTTTTTTCAGCTCGTGCAGAGTGTCCGGTCCGAGGGTGGAGAACACCAAGTCTCCGCCTTCCTGCAGAACCCGATATGCCTCTCTCGCCACTGCGGTTAAATCGCGGCACCACTGGAGCGCGAGGCTGGAAACCACCCCCGCCAGCGACGCATCGCTCAGCGGCAGCGCTTCCGCATCCGCCACCAGTCCTGATAGCTCCGGGAGTTTTCCTCGGGCGATTTTCACCATGGGAGGAGCCAGATCGGCAAGCAGAACATTCGGCGCATCGACAGACTGCACTAAACCTTCAGCCATATAACCGGTGCCGCACCCTAGATCGAGCATCGGCGCACCGCCAGCGAAGCGCGGGCAGAACTCGCGCAGGTCCGCCGCGACGCGGCGCTGGATATGGGCGTAACGGTCGTAGGTGACGGCGGCGTCGCCAAAGGAGCGGGCTATACGGCGTTTATCCAGGGGCGGTGCCAGCCAGTCTTTCAGCTTCTGTGCGACAAGTTGGGGATCGGCCAAATGCGGCGCATGGCCGCTGCCCGGTAATACCTCCACCAAGGTCTGCGGCGATAGCGTTCGCAAATGGTCCGCTGCACTGACCGGCACCAGTGCGTCATTGGCGCCGAAAAGGTGATATTGCGGCATGGTCAATTCCGTGAGGACTTGACGGTTATCGAGGATTTCCAACCAGCGCAGCCCCTGCAGCCAAGTCGCGGCAGATTCCTCTGACGGAGGTGATTGCTGGCGCAGATATTGAGCAACAACTTTGCGCTTGCTGTCGCCAAGAGCCTGTAAGGCGCAGAAACGGTTCCATGTGGCAGCGGGATCCTGCTCAAAATCGCCATAAAACTGATTGAAGGTGGCAGCTTTCATTGCCTCCGGCCAATCGTCGCGGGCGACAAACACGGCGTTGCTGGCGATTGTGGCTAGACCTTTGATTTTGCCCGGATTGCGCTGGGCGAGTTGCGCCGCGAGCATTCCGCCAAGGGACCAGCCGACCAGCATGCACGGCTGAGGAAGTCGGGCAGATACTTGCGAGAGAAATGCGTCGAGCTCCACCGGTTCAACGCCAGCATCGCCAAAGCCCGGCAGATCGACAACATGGTGCTCGCCCGGCAGCAGACGGCAAAGGGGCTGCGACTGTCTGGAGTCGCTGCCCCAGCCGTGGAGGAAGACCCAGTTGTCAGCCACCCGCCTCTCCCACTTCCCGCCAGCTTTGCCCGAGCGCCTCCAACAAGGCATCCACCTGAGCCTCGGTATGCGCCGCCGACAAAGTCACCCGCAGGCGCGCTGTGCCCTCCGGCACTGTCGGCGGGCGGATGGCGCTGATCCAGAAACCGCGCTGACGCAGTGCCTCCGTCAGCCGTAAAGCGCGGGCATCATCGCCAACGATAATGGGCTGGATGGCGGAAACGGAAGGCCAGAGTTCAAGGCCGAGTGATTGGGCGCCGGTGCGAAAACGCTGCACCAGATTCTGCAGATGCACCCGGCGCTCACCCTCCTCCCGCACCAGGCGCAAAGCGGCGCGGGTAGCGGCAGCCACGGCAGGGGGCAGAGCGGTGGTGTAGATATAGGGACGGGCGAATTGGATAAGAGATTCAATCAGGGTTTCGCTGCCAGCGACAAAGGCGCCGAAGGAGCCGAAGGCTTTGCCCAAGGTGCCCATCAGGATCGGCACCTGCTTCTCACTAAGGCCGAAATGCTCCAGGCAGCCACCGCCAGTGGCGCCGAGACATCCAACGCCGTGGGCATCATCCACCATCAGCCAGGCATCAAACTCCTGCGCCAGTTGCGCCAATTCCGGCAGCGGCGCCAAGTCGCCGTCCATGCTGAAAACACCGTCCACCAGAATCAGTTTGTGGCGGGCATCGCTGGTCTGCAGCTGCTCGCGCAGATGCGCTACATCGTTGTGACGAAAACGCTGGAAGCGCGCGCCGGAGAGTAGGCCCGCATCCAACAAGGATGCGTGATTCAGGCGATCCTCAAACACCGCATCCCCACGCCCGATCAGCGCGTTGACCGCACCGAGGTTGGCCATATAGCCGGTGGAAAACAGCAGCGCCCGCTCCCGGCCAGTAAACTCCGCCAGTTCCTCTTCCAGCTTGTGATGCTCTTCCGAATGACCGCAAACCAAGTGCGATGCGCCGCTGCCGACGCCGTAGCGATTGGCGGCCTGCTGAAAGGCTTCGATGACCTTGGGATGAGTGGCGAGGCCCAGGTAATCGTTGCTGCAGAACGCCGTTAGCCGCCGGCCGTCCACCTGGATCTCGGGGGTCTGAGGCGACTGGACAAACGGGCGCACGCGATAGCGGCTCAGCGCCCGGCGCTCCGCCAGCCGCTGCTGCAGGGTGTGTTCGAGGGAGTGCGACATAGAAATACCCGCAACCGCCGCAGCTGCGGCGGCAAGAGGATCAACTGGCGGCGTTGTAGAACACCTTGTCCTGACGCGCGGCCTGCACGCGGTCCAACAGCGCATGGGTTTCCGCTTCGTCGCTGTGTTCCACTTCGTAGGCTTCCGGCTGTATGCCGAGCTTATGGAACAATTGGCGATCCTTATCCGCCTCCGGGTTGGGGGTGGTGAGCAACTTGGCGCCATAGAAAATCGAGTTGGCGCCGGCGAAAAACGCCAGGGCCTGAGTCTGCTCATTCATCTCCTCGCGACCGGCGGAAAGACGCACGTGGGATTTCGGCATCAGAATGCGGGCGACGGCGATGGTGCGGATAAATTCAAAGGCATCCAGTTCCTGCTCGTCCGCCAACGGCGTTCCCTCTACACGCACCAGCATATTGATGGGTACGGATTCCGGATGCTCGGCCATATTCGCCAGCTGCTGCAACAGGCCGGCGCGGTCATTCACTTCCTCACCCATTCCGACGATGCCGCCGCAGCAGACTTTCATACCGGCGGCGCGCACATTGGCGAGGGTTTCCAGACGGTCTTGATAAGTGCGGGTGGTGATGATCTCGCCGTAGTACTCGGGGGAGGTGTCGAGGTTGTGGTTGTAGTAGTCAAGACCGGCATTGGCCAGAGTCTGCGCCTGCTCGGCTGAGAGCATCCCCAGGGTCATGCAGGTTTCCAGGCCCAAGTCCTTCACTCCCTTCACCATGGAGGTGACATAGGGAAGGTCTTTGTCTTTGGGGGAGCGCCATGCCGCTCCCATACAGAATCTGGTGGCGCCGCTGGCTTTGGCGGTACGGGCTTCTTCGATCACCTTTTCCACCGCCATCAGCTTTTCCCGCTCCAGACCTGTGTCATAGCGGGCACTTTGCGGGCAGTAGGCGCAGTCTTCCGGGCAGGCGCCGGTTTTGATCGAGCAGAGCGTACTCACCTGCACCTGGTTGGGGTTGAAGTGCTGGCGGTGAACCGTCTGGGCCTGAAACAACAAATCGTTGAAAGGCAGGTTGAACAGGGCGAGAATCTCGTCGCGCGTCCAGTCGTGACGCACTGCTTGAGTGACAGACATGGGATGTTCCTGAATGGCGGGAAGTACCGGATAAAAAGGTATGCGCGCCATCATAGGCGGAATCCATTTCCTGTCAACCAGAAAAGGGATTTCAGGTTTACACATGAACATCAACCCATATCTTTATCGCTTCCTACCGCACCTGTGCTCCCTCTGTGGCGGACGCGCTGCCAACGGAGTCATCTGCGACCTTTGCCACGCCGATCTGCCCTACAACCTTCACGCCTGCCGCACCTGCGCCCTGCCCTTGGCGGCCGACCAACCGATCTGTGGCGACTGCCTGGCGCTGCCCAAGCCTTATCAATTCACGCTTTGCCCGTTGCTCTATCAGCACCCGGTGGATCATTTGATATTGCGCTTGAAAAAACACAATCCACGTACCGGCTCCAACGCACTTTTACCGCTGCTCCGGCAATCACTGGAAAAACATTACAGCTCCGCCGAGCCATGGCCGGATCTGCTTGTCCCTGTACCCAGCCATCGCTGGACGCGCCTGCGCCGCGGTTTTAATCAGGCCCAATCGCTCGCCGAGCAACTCGGTGCCGCGTATCAGCTGCCGGTCCGTCCGCTGGTACGCCATAACGGCGGCGCCAAACCGCAAAAAACTCTGGACCGCAAAACTCGCTTTGCCAATTTGCGCAATGTGTTTGGCTGCTCGACATCTCTACAGGGAGAAACCATCGCGGTGGTGGACGACGTGATCACCACCGGTGCCACGGCCATTTTGATCAGTCGCTGCCTGCTACGCGCAGGCGCTGGACAAGTGCATATCTGGGCGCTTGCGCGCACGCCTAAGCCGGGCCACTGATGTTGCTTTTCAGCGACCGGGAAAGTAATCTGCCGCGCT
>JAEZGT010000290.1 GCA_023416875.1 Pseudomonadota bacterium | reverse complement strand
ACCACCTATATGAATCGCAGCGGCCAGGCTGTCAGTGCCTTGGCGCAGTTCTACCGGATTCCCCCCGAGGCCATACTGGTCACCCACGATGAATTGGATTTGCCTCCAGGTACCGCGCGCCTCAAGTTCAGCGGCGGGCACGGCGGGCACAACGGCTTGCGCGATATCATCAGCGCCCTTGGCAACAACAAAGATTTTGCCCGCCTGCGCCTGGGCATCGGCCACCCCGGCAACGCCAAACAGGTTGCCGACTATGTTTTGAAACGCGCCCCGCAGGCGGAAAACGAATTAATCAAAACAGGCATAGAGCGCAGCCTCGCCGTCATCCGTGATATCGTCAGTGGCGACTGGGAACGCGCCATGCGCACTCTTCACACTCAATAGCTTTCTTTATCAAACTTCTTTAATCGAGATTTTGTTATGGGTTTTAAATGCGGCATTGTGGGCCTGCCCAACGTCGGCAAATCCACCCTTTTCAACGCCCTTACCCAATCCGGCATAGCAGCGGAAAATTTCCCGTTCTGCACGATTGAACCCAATTCCGGCGTGGTGCCAATGCCCGATCCGCGCCTGGATGCGCTGGCTGCCATAGTCAAACCGGAACGCGTAGTGCCCACCACCATGGAATTTGTCGATATTGCCGGCCTGGTTGCCGGTGCCTCAAAAGGCGAAGGGCTCGGCAATAAATTTCTCGCCAATATTCGCGAGACTGAAGCCATTGCTCATGTGGTGCGCTGCTTCCAGGACGACAACGTCATACACGTCGCCAATAAAGTGGATCCGGCGGCGGATATCGAAATTATCAACACTGAACTTGCCCTGGCGGATCTGGAAACTGTCGACAAAGCTTTACAGCGTTACGCCAAAGCGGCCAAAGGCCAGGACAAACACGCGCTCACCATGAAAAGTCTGCTGGAAAAAATCCAGCCCCATTTAAATGAAGCCAAACCGCTGCGCTCTTTTGGTTTGACTAGTGATGAGCTTTTAACATTGCGCGAGCTGAATCTGCTCACTGTAAAACCCACCATGTATATCGCCAACGTGGCGGAAAATGGTTTTAGTAATAATCCACTGCTCGCTGCGGTGGAAAAAATCGCAGCCGAAGAAAAAGCCGTGGTCGTGCCCATCTGCAATAAATTGGAAAGCGAAATTGCCGAACTGGAAGACAGTGAAAAAGCTGATTTTCTCGCGGAGATGGGCATGGACGAACCCGGCCTCAACCGTGTGATACGCGCCGGCTATGGCTTGCTGGGGTTACAAACCTATTTCACCGCCGGCGTAAAAGAAGTGCGCGCCTGGACTGTTACAGTCGGCGCGACAGCCCCCAAAGCCGCTGCGGTGATTCATACGGATTTTGAAAAAGGATTTATTCGCGCCGAAGTGATCGCCTATGACGATTTCGTCAAATATAAAGGCGAAGCGGGTGCGAAAGACGCCGGCAAATGGCGTTTGGAAGGCAAGGAATATGTGGTTCAGGATGGCGACGTTATGCACTTCCGTTTTAATGTCTGATGCGACCGGCTTCAGTCACCAATTAATTCTCTTTAAAGCCCTTTCTCCAACCGGGTAGCAAACGCGCCAGCGCTCTTACCCGGTGTTAGTGTTTTTAACCGCTGGTAATGTTTTTAACCGCTGGTAGTGTTCTTACCCGCTGGTATAGTCGCCAGTCATTTCCGAGTAGCCACCACTATGCTCCCTCTCACTGTCTGGGGTTTAGCGCTGGGTCAAGCGCTGCTGATTACCGGCAATATTTTGTTGATCTCAGTGAACGCACTGATCGGTCAGCGTTTGGCGCCTCATCAAGAATTAGCGACCTTGCCCGTCGCGGTGCAATTTCTCGGTTTGATGGCGGCAACCCTGCCCGCTGCGCAAATCATGCGCTTGATGGGTCGTAAGTTCGGTTTTCTAATAGGAAACCTGATCGGCCTCGCCGGCGGTCTGCTCGCCTGCTTTGCCATTGCGAGAGAAAATTTCGTGCTGTTTTGCATCAGCACCACCCTACTCGGTATCGCCATCGGCATCAGTCAACAATATCGTTTTGCCGCCACGGAAGCCTGCTCGCCGCAAGACCGTCCCCGCGCCATCAGTCTGGTAATGGCCGGCGGTGTATTGGCTGCGATTCTCGGCCCGAATCTCGCCGTCTGGTCCAATAAATTCTGGCCGCAGCCTGAATTTCTCGGTGCTTTTGCCGCCTTGGTCGCCCTCTATGGTTTGAACCTGTTACTGATTGCGAGCCTTCCGCTGCCGCAACCCACGCTCGAAGAACAAACAGGGGCAAGCCGCTCCTACGGCGAACTTTTTCGGCAACCGAAATTATTCACCGCCATAGTGGCCGGCGCTATTGGTTATGGCGTGATAATCCTGGTGATGACGGCAACTCCCATAGCCATGCACCATCACGCCCACGACTTTCGCAATACCGCCAGCGTAATTCAGTGGCACGTGCTCGGCATGTTTCTGCCGTCATTTTTTACCGGGAGATTGATCGCTCGCTGGGGCGAAATCGCCATTATTCAAATGGGCTGCGCACTGCTGGCGGCGTGCATTGCCATTGCCCAAATCAGCACTGGCTATTGGTTCTTTTTACTGGCGCTGATGGCATTGGGTGTGGGCTGGAATTTCACGTTTATCGGTGCGACTTCGCTGCTGACCACCAGTTATCGGCCGGCGGAAAAAGCGCGGGTTCAAGGTATGAATGATTTTCTGGTCTTCGCCTGCTCGGCGGTAGCGAGCCTATTGGCGGGACATCTGCAATCGCAACTGGGGTGGAACTGGTTGAATTTGTCCATGCTGCCGGCAATCGGCATCGCCATGCTGCTGGTATGGCGCAACGGGCGCATCGAGCGCCAAAATGTGGCAGACCCGGATACACCCTGAGCCTGCCATTTCCGTAACGCGACCTTTAAACTTTGTAAGGCAACGGACCTAAATAATCCTTCTTACCCAGATCGACGCCGTTGTGGCGCAAAATGGCGTAGGCGGTGGTCACATGAAAATAAATATTCGGAACCGCGTGTTGAATGGCGAATTCAAGACCGGTGAGATATTTACCTTCCCAGCGCGGCTGACTCACGGTGCGGGTTTCCGCTCCCACAAAATCCCCAGCGGAAAATCCAGCCAAGTAATCCTGTACTGACTTAATGCGCGCCTGCAATTCCGCCAGAGTCATTTCGGTATCCGGATGTACAGGAGCGCTATCCACTTTGCCGGTGAGACGCGCGACGCCCAACTTGGCAGTATCGCAGGCGATCTGCACTTGTCGGATCAAATGAAATTGATCAGGGGCGAGGCGCGCATTCAATAGTACCGCCACATCGAATTTTTTCGCTTCCGCATAGGCGGCGCCTTTATCGAGAATAGCGCTGAGGTTACCGAGCACTTTACTGAACTGCACAACCGTCAAATCGTAGAGCATAAATCGACCCTCTGAATAAATGAGAGAAGTGGAAGGGGAACGCAATATGACACTCCCTCACGAGAGAAGCAAACCCGCCTGGCCGCCGATTAATCATCCTTGCCGCGCTTTAGCAACGCATCTTTAAGGCGATCTTTCGCTCCGGATGTCACATCTGCGAGCTTGGCGTTAAGCATGTTTTCGATTTGTCCGTCGACGCTATCGACTTCCGTCCCCTGTCGATTTAAGGAAGCCAACAAGGCGGATTCATCGCCCAGTTGTTCTTTGAGCGTTGCATCCAGCTGCTGGCGCAAGCGTGTTTCAACGCCGGCCAATTTTTCCCGCGCTTCGCCAAGCAGGGCGTCGCCAATCACCTTATCCAGCGAGGAGCGGATGCTGACCTCCGGTTGATTAAGCTGCCCGGCCGCTTTTATCTGCAAAGGAATCTCTGTCTGCCGATTCAGCAGATCCGCCAATTGCTCCATATAACGGTTACCCGCCGCGCTGAATTCGGGTTTTTGCAGAAGCACTGTCGCCTGCTGTTCCACCAACCGGTCAACCAATTTAAGTGAACCGTCGGAGGCCAAAAGGCCTTGTGCAAGCTGTAAACGATTTTCACCGCCGCCGAGCGCAAACTGATCAAACACCAGCCCCTGCATTTTCCATTGCACATTCGTGGTCATATTTTCGCGCACGGCAAAATTCCCGTTCAGGGAAAATTCCGCGAGGCGTGGCAATTTTTCGACATCGACATTAAATGTGGTCGGTGCATTGATGATGGCGTGCTGCGCGGTGATATTTTGCAACCGCACACTCGCCTCGCCCCCTGCAACTAACCACTGCAGATGCGCATTGCGCACCAGAAAATCGGGATATGGCTGGCGCGGCAGCGGCAATATCCGGTTCGGTAGGACCGGCTTTTCCTCAGTTACGTCTTCCGCGCCTTTACCGCCTTCCGCGGGAATATAGGGTTTGATCAAACCATAAAAGGTTTCCAATTGAGAAATTTTTTTGCCCCAAAAA
>JAEZGT010000235.1 GCA_023416875.1 Pseudomonadota bacterium | reverse complement strand
GCTTAGAGGTTTCACCAAACTCAATACCACCTCCCAAAGGAATCAGATAATGCTCGTCTTTCGTTGGGTCGTAGCCTTCCGTAAGCAGGATTTTATTTTGGTGGCGAAATATACACACCGACTTGGCTCTAATGCTTGTCACAAAAAAATCCTAACTGATTAAAAATTATATATCTGTGCCCGAGTTTAATTTATGATCGCGCAGGTGATTGGGCCGGAAGACTAGCTAGAACCTTAGAGAAAGTCTATGGCCAGCACGCAAGTGGCATCGCTAACAGCTCCTTTTACACTGGAAAATGAACGTGAAATACACCAACACTCAGCGGCATTTGCCGCCCACCGTACTAGCGACATCCGCGATTGCGGCTGCGACGCTTTTATTCGTTGCCTTGGACTGGGTGCCGCTCATCAATGCGGTTTTGCTGCTTCCCTTTGCGATTGGGCTTTATGGCTTAGTGACAATCTCTGATTCGCGTAGAGCCTTAATCGCGGCTATTTTGCTTCCAACTGTGCTAACAGGTTTCTTTGTGGCCATCTTCAGGCCGAAAGGATTTTCCTATCCGTTGGTGTGGAATCCTGGGATTCTATATGAGGGGGGAGAGCCTTTCTCACTTTATGTGAATTTAAGCAAAGCCATTGGAGGATATCTTGTCATTATCTGGTTAGGGCTGGGATTGCGGAATCATGGCTCGACGCTAATAGGTGATCGGTCTTTAATTTCGCAGATGATTCTTTCACTGGTCGGGGCATGCGCAATTTTATTTTTGGCATTTGCATTATATGGCGTTGACTGGAAACCTAAGCTTCCCGATGGAATTCTGTATTTTGTGGTAGTCAACCTGATGGTGACTGTTCTGTCTGAAGAGGCTTTTTTCCGACTATTGATGCAATCTCAGATAGAAAGGTTTTTCAAAAACAAGCGGATGGGGATCTGCGTGGGCATAGCAACGGCCTCCTTGCTTTTTGCGTTGGCACACGCAGGGGCGACAGACCCTATATTTTTTCTATTTTTATTCGCAGGTTTCGTCTATGCAGCGATATATGCGTGGACGAGAAGTCTGCTAACGAGCATCGCAACGCATTTCGGCGTCAATATCACCCATATTATCCTGCTTGAATATCCTCTCTGACGCGTTCCGGACCGTCGCCGTCATCGTTTCCAACTAGCATCCCGGTTCGCAATGTTATGTGCACAGTTGAGAAGATGACGTAGCGGCGCGTCACCCCGTCCATTGCCGACGCTGGACGATTCCAGCACCTGGGCCCACAATAGGGCGCTTATCTTTCCTCGCAGGCCCAGCAACTATGACTCAACCCTTGCATGACGATGCCGGCTTTCTTGCGGGCGGTGGGGAAATGGGCGCGCGCATTCGGGCCTATGATTGGGGAAACAGTCCGTTGGGGCCGCCAGCGCATTGGTCACAAGCGTTAAAAGTAGTGATTCGCTTAATGCTCTCCTCAGGTCATCCCATGTTCATCTGGTGGGGGCCGCGACTGATCCAGTTTTATAACGACGCCTATAGTCGCTGTATTGGGCCTGAGCGACACCCCAGCGCTCTGGGACAGGAGGGCAGGGAATGCTGGCAGGAAATCTGGCCGCTTATCAGCCATCAAATCGCACAAGTGATGGAAGGCAGAGGGCCCACCTGGCACGAAAACCAGATGATCCCCATCACCCGTTACGGCGCGCGGCAAGACGTTTATTGGACTTACAGTTACAGTCCCATCGACGACCCGAATGCGGAAAATGGCATTGGCGGTGTGTTGGTGGTTTGCACCGAGACGACCGAACAGGTGTTGAAGCAACAAGACGCAAAAGCCGGCGAAGCCAAATGGCGTGCACTGTTTGATCTCGCTCCCGTTTTTATGTGCACGTTAAAAGGGCCTGAACACATTTTTGAGTACGCCAATCCCGATTATTTAAAGCTCGTCGGCATGCGACCATTGGTTGGCAAATCGGTACAGGAAGCTCTGCCAGAAGTGGTTGGTCAGGGATTTATCGACTTACTGAATCAAGTTTTTCACTCTGGAAAACCTTATCAAGGACATGCGGTACCGGTGGATCTGATATCAGAAAGTCACGCCATTGCACGGCGCTATGTCGACTTCACATATCAACCTTTGACCAATGAAGACAACCAGGTCACCGGTATTTTTGTGATTGGCTACGATGTGACAAACAGTGTGTTCGCAAACGAGCGGTTGCAGGAGCAAGATCGCCGCAAAGACGAATTTCTCGCAATGCTCGCCCATGAGTTACGCAATCCGATGGCGCCCATCGCCAGTGTGGCGGAGCTGTTGATGCGAAGAGCCAACAGTCCGCAAGAAATTCAAAAAGCCGGAGAAATATTGCAGCGTCAGTGCGGCCAGCTGACGCATCTTGTAAATGATTTGCTCGACGTTTCGCGCATTACGCGGAGTATTATCGAGCTGAAAAATGCACCGGTGAATATCAGTCACGTCATCGCCATCGCCCTTGAATCCACACAGCCGCAAATCGCGGAGAAAGAACACACGCTGGATTACTTGCCCGCCGACGAAGACTTATATGTTTGGGGCGATGTGCAGCGCCTGGTGCAATGCCTCAGCAATATTCTGGTTAACGCTGTCAAATACACTCCACCTCGAGGCCATATAAAAGTTCGCGTTGAGCGAGCCGCGCAGGAAGTGGCGATTGAAATTTCCGACAACGGCCTGGGTATAGCGCCAGAAATGCTCCCCAACATTTTTGATCTTTTCACCCAGGCTAATCCCACCATCGACCGCTTCCACGGCGGACTTGGCATCGGCCTTTCCATCGTTAAACGTCTGGTGCAAATGCACTCCGGGACCTTTAGCGCTGCCAGCGAAGGCGTCGGTCGTGGAGCTCAATTCACACTTCGATTCCCACTCATAGATCCGCCTAAAATCGACGCACCGAAAACGGAAAACCAAAACTCCGTAAGCTGTCGTCTTTTAATTGTTGACGACAACATCGACGCCGCCGACTCCCTCGCACGACTGCTGACGTGTTTGGGCCACGAAACACTTGCCGTTCACTCCGCAAACGATGGCCTGCAACAACAGGAAACCTTTAAACCCCAACTGGCGTTGCTTGATATTGGCCTACCGGACATGACCGGATACGAACTGGCTCGCCGCTTCCGCGCCATATCTCCCCAAGTAAAACTCGTCGCGCTTACCGGATACGGAACCGCGAAAGATCGCCGACAATCGGAAGAAGCGGGTTTTGATTTCCATCTAACCAAACCAGTGATGCTGGCAGAGTTGGAGCAGGTTCTTGCGTCACTATGCGCTGACGCGTGAACCGCCGCCGCATGGATTCATGAGCTAGCTCACGTTACCTGTGGCTAACCGCACACCCCTGAAAATACATTGCTAGAATGCCTTGCTTCCATTTTCTGCCACAGGTGCAGCAAAGGTCCATCACACCCTTCAAAGGCTACCAGTGATGGTCTACATAAAATAAGATTTACGTGATCGTTTGCAAAGAATGTCAATGGGCGAAGAAATATCGTGCCCGCCATTACTTAGCACGATCATCATTTCCAGAAACTATCTCAAAAATCAGCAGGGAGTTCTCAATGACCGAGCCCAATAAAATGGAACGCATGCAGGTAGTCGACGCGCTCCGGGGATTTGCGCTAGCCGGAATTGTGGTCGCGCATATGTACGAGCAGTTTATCGCGGCGCCGCGTCCTGCGGGCAGTTGGTGGGTTACACCAAACCTTGGCGACCAGATCGCCGGCAGTATGGTCTGGATTCTTGTGTTCGGTAAGTTCTACTCCTTGTTTGCGCTGTTGTTTGGTGTCAGTTTCGGCATCATGATGGAACGCGCCGCTGCCGTCGGTAGGGATTTTTCCAAAGGTTTTATCTGGCGCCTGAGCCTGCTGTTGCTCATCGGCATTTTTCACGCAGCTATTTACCGCGGCGATATTCTTACCGCCTACGTGGTGATTGGGCTGATACTGCCGGCGCTCTATAGAGTGGCGGATCGCTGGTTATGGGGAGCGATCATATTGTTGATGTTGGGGAGCGGCCAGCTGCTGGTGTATGGCCTCACGGGCAAATCCAGTTTTCTACCCTGGGAATCCTCGCCCAATTCCCCCGAAGTGGCCCGCTATGTAGACGTTTTGAAGCACGGCACTTTCATCGAGGTGGTGAAAGAAAATTTAAGCACGGGATTAGCTCACAAATTCGATTTTCTTTTTGCCATCTTTGGCCGGGCTTATATGACGCTCGCGTATTTTCTTCTCGGCATGTGGCTGGTGCGCCGCCGCATTGTGCACAACCTCGGCGCCTATCGGCCACAACTGAAACGGATGTTATGGATATCGTCGGCGTTGACGGTGATTTTTTTCATCCTGATGATAACGGCATTTATTCAGAT
>JAEZGT010000208.1 GCA_023416875.1 Pseudomonadota bacterium | reverse complement strand
ACCGGATTTTCGGCGTTGGCGCCATCCAGATTTATACCTCGGGCGACCAGCCGGAAATCCAAGTCAAAGGTATGCCGGACCCAAACCGTATACGCGAATTGATTAATTAAAACCGCCAAGATGGCGGCGACGTTAGGCTACAGTGAAGGGAAGTAGGTGAGGAATGCCCCGGCATTCCATCACGTTAATCCAACCTAAATATAAATGATATTGATTTTCATTAATTTCTGTGACATAAAGCCGCGCATCGTCATTTAGCGCCGGTTTTAAGAGCATCCGGCGGGCCCCGTCCCTCTGGAGAACATCATGAAAACTTCTACCTTGCTGCTGTCGGCAGCCGCAATAGCAAGCAGTTTTGCAAACGCGCAGGACGCTTCTGATCAAAAATCAGCCAGCAGCCGGGTGGAAACCATATTTGTGTATGGTGAGCCCGATACAACCAAAACGGCTACCAAACTAAACCTTTCTGTGTTTGAGACGCCGCAGATGGTGTCGGTCATTTCCCGCGACCAAATGGATGATTTTTCCCTGCGGGAAACCAACGCGCTTTTGAGCTATGTCCCGGGAGTTACCGTTGAACAGGTGGAGACTGGGCGGACCTATTACACGGCTCGTGGCTTCGACATAGTCAACTTTCAATACGACGGCGTGGGCGTGCCGTTTTCCTATGGCATATCTAACGGGCATGACGACACTACTATTTATGAACAGGTAGAAGTGGTAAAAGGCGCGACTGGCCTTATTACGGGCTTGGCGAATCCTTCGGCGACAATCGATTATGTGCGCAAGCGCCCAACGGATGAATTGCAGGCATCCGTTTTGACGGCTGCGGGAAGTTGGAATCAGTACCGAGTAAACGGCGATATTTCCGGGCCCATTTCGGATGACAAGCTCAAGGGCCGCATGGTGGTGTCCCATCAGGATGGTGATTCCTATTTGGATCGTTTTAACAAGGAATTAACTGTTTTCTACGGCATTCTCAGTAGCGGCGTTACCGATAGCTCACGGCTGAGTTTGAGTCACAGTGTTAATGTTAATCACAGTAAAGCGAATTCTTCCGGTGCGTTGCCGCTTTTATACAGCGACGGATCTGTGACCAATTACGATATTTCCACTAACACCGCGCCGGAATGGGCATATCAGGATGTGAAGCAATCTCGAACGTTTGTGGAGTTTGAGCAAGATCTCGGCAGTCATTGGCAGTTGAAGGCAATTTACACACACAATGTGCAGGATGCAGAATGGGAATCGTTTTATATCGCTGGGGCACCTGATCCGGTGACGGAAGAGGGATTAACTGCCCATGCGAGTTTCTATGAAGCGAAAGACAAAGAAAATATTATCGATATTTTTGTTACCGGCTCATTTCCATTATTTGGACGTCATCACGAAATTGTGGCTGGACTTAATCTCGCCGATATCACATTAACCGGTCGTTCCATTTATTCCGAGGAATGGAATTATGACCCGGTAGGTCCGGACTGGGCTGAAGGCAATACTCCCCGACCCACTATCAATATTTACGATGCGGCAACTCAGTCCACGGATATCGACCAGGAGCAGGATTCTTCTTATTTCTCTGCTCGTTTGAATCTGCTCGATAATCTGTCCCTTCTTGTGGGTGTGCGCGCGGTGAAACTGGAGCAAGACGGCTTCAGTTACGGCGCACCTCAGACCGTGTCCGATCGCGAAAACGTTCCGTACTACGGCATCACGTATGAAATTCTGAATGGCACCATGCTATACGCCAGTTATAGCGAAGTGTTTAAGCAACAGACATTTGTCGATACCAATTTGAATCCACTTGGACCTGTGAAAGGGGAAAGCTACGAGGTGGGCGTTAAACAGGAGGTTTTTTCCGGCAACGCGGTGCTTACATTCGCATTATTCAACTCCGAGCAGGAAAATTTTGGTGATTGGATAACTCGCGACACAGATACAGGTTTGAATATTTATCGCGGTATTGAATTTAAAAGCGACGGTTATGAAATCGAGCTGACCGGAGAAGTCTACAGTGGTCTCAATTTGAGCGCCGGATTTACTCAAATTGATGTGGTCGACCAAAACGGCATAGACACTCGCCGTTTTATCCCTACCGAACAATTCAAGCTTGCAGCCGGTTACCAACTGTCAAGACTTCCAGCGCTGCGTGTGGGCACCGGCATCAACTGGCAAAACGAGATTTACTACGGCGACATCGAAGTGCAGAGCGGGTATGCGCTGGTGGATTTTTTTGCACGCTACAACGTGAATTCCAACGTGACATTAGCGGTCAATATTCACAATGTCACGGACGAAAAATACCGCCTAAGCCCTCAATGGGGCCAAGCCAACTTCGGCGCACCGCGAAATATCTGGGTATCAGTGGCTTGGCAATTTTAGCGGCTTAACTCTTAAGCTCAATCCAAACCGGTGCGTGATCGCTGGATTTTTCCCATCCGCGCACGTGTTTATCGACGTCTGCAGCATGCAGGCGTTCGCGCAAAGATCGACTTAATAACAGATGGTCGATGCGCAAACCGGCGTTACGATTGAATGCATTGCGAAAATAATCCCAGAAGGTATAAATCCGCTCATCGGGATAAAGTGTCCTTAATGAATCCGTCCATCCCTGGTCCAGCAATTGTTGATAAGCCGCGCGCACCTCCGGGCGAAACAGGGCGTCATCCTGCCAGGATTCCGGTTTGTATACGTCCAGTTCCGTGGGCATCACGTTGTAATCTCCCGCCAAAATCACCGGCGCTCCCGAGCGAATCAATTCATCCGCGTGGGTAATAAAGCGTTCGAACCAACGTAATTTGTAATCGAATTTCGGCCCCGGTGCGGGGTTGCCATTGGGAAGGTATAAGCAGCCGATCAGGACTCCATTTACGGCGGCTTCGATATAACGGCTGTGAACATCTTCAGGATCGCCGGGCAGTGCTCGCCGGATTTCCAAAGGCTCGCCGCGTTTAGACAAAATCGCCACGCCATTCCAACTTTTTTGCCCGTGCCAGATCGCCTGATAACCGGCGTCGCGAATCGCCTGCAGCGGAATTTTTTCCTGCGGTGCTTTTAATTCCTGCAGACACACCACGTCCGGTTGGGCTTCTTCCAACCAGCGCAATAATACCGGCAGCCGTGCGTTAATCCCGTTGACGTTATAGGTTGCGATTTTCATAGAGCCTCCAGCGTCACATGTATTTGGTGATTATGCAGGAAGCGGTAAAGAGACTTGCGACTTTTTAGTGAATGGATAAAAGATTAGTGAATGGATGAAGGAAAAATGCTTGGGTGCGTTAGGAGGAAAATTAGGAAATATCGTGAGGAGGAGAAAACAGAGCTCGCCTAGATTGGCGAGCTCTGTGAAATGTCAATCGTTATTGGCCTGTTGCGTCCCAAACCCGCCCAGCACCAGTGCCGCTGGAGCCCGGGTTGAATACCTCAACCGCCATTACCTGATAAGTCGGATCATCACTGGCGTCCAGGTTGTTGATGTTTGGCAGAGTCCAGCCGGTGTCCGCCCAGGCTTTTACGTGATCGGCAAAAATGATTTTGCCATCGCGACCGAGGGGCTGCTGCTGCGACGGTTTGCTCCAATATTGATAGAACGTGGAGCGGCCATTAATGGACGGCTGGCCCTGTCGCGTTGAGCGGTAGGTGGAGTATTGAATGCCGTTACTGGTAAAGGTTTTGCCGAAAGTGGCGCCCTGACTCGGATCGTAAGACCAGCGCTGCAAAATGTAGTACTCAACCAAGTGCGCTGGGTTGGAGGTCGGCATGGATTTGTCGTAGCCCCAACCGTACAGGGTGATGTAACTCGCACCGCTGTCGCTGTTGAAACGGTAGCCGATGACGCGGTTTAAGTCGCCGTAATGCCAGCCGGGACCGCCCACATAGTTGTAACCGCCGCCCTGCCAGCTGACGGAGAAGTCGCCGGTGGTATCCAGAGTCAACGAGGTTGAGCCGCCGTCTTTCCAGTGGGTGAAGAAGAAGTCGCCCACGTGGCCGGTGGCGTGGTTGGAATTAATCGTTTGCTTGCTCGTATATTTTTGCGTGTAGGCGGAGAATTTGGACAAGTCGGGGGCGGGTGTCACCGTGGTATCCAGTTGACCATCGGCGGAATAAACGGCGAAGCCAGCGATTGTGGGATTCTCAACGCCAGCGATCAGCCGAATGGTGACGGAGCGGTCATTGACCGGAATATCCGCAAAGGTTTGGGTATAACCCACGTCGTGGCCCACTTCGGAATAAAGATCCAAACCGGCGATAACGGTGGTGCCTTCGATTGACACACTAAAACTGCGCGCGCCAGCGCTGGTTTGATAAATCTCGGCAAAATGCAATTTCACCGTATAAGCGCCATTGGCGGTCACCGGAATTTCATAGGTGGTTGCACCATAACGCTCTGTTTGATACAGCGCACCGCCGGTGACATTGTCTGTTGTGCTGTTGGGCGTGCCGCTGCTGGCATATTTGTCGGCTTGGTACTGCACGCCATCCAGGGTCACGGCCGCACTGCCACCTGAGTTGATGGCGACCACTAACGGCAGATTGGCGCCGGAGGATGATGAGCTGGAGCTGCTGCTCGAGGACGAGCTTGAACTCGAACTGGAGCTTGATGATGAGGAACTGGAGCTGCTCGAAGAACTCGAGCTGGAGGATGAGGAGCTGCTGGAAGATGAGCTGCTCGAGGGCGTGTTACCGTTGTTGCCACCACAACCTACCAGTGCAACGGACGTTAAGACCGCCGCCAGCCAGGGAGAGATTTGAACCCGCTTTATATTTTTCATAAGTGTTTTTCCGTTTTCGCCAGGCGTATTATCATATGATGTAATGCATCAAATAGATTAACCCATTCGCCAGCAAAAATTTGTGCCGCAAGTCAAATTCTCCCTGGACCTATTTGGCACCGCGATATTCCCGCACTCCCAATAAATCCGTTCGGCCATTTAATCATAAATACTTTATGTCGAAAATAATCAGAGTGTGATTAAAAGCGGTAGTCGATTAACACCGTATTGTTTTTAGGTCGACTAAAAATTGGTGCAGAAGTTTTCGACTTGGCGACCCGGTCATCAAAAAAACTTAATGTTGTGGTGAAAAGAATGTAACGTCCCTGTTTGGGGCTAAAAATATAGGGGCATTCAGGAT
>JAEZGT010000172.1 GCA_023416875.1 Pseudomonadota bacterium | reverse complement strand
GATAAAACGTGAAGAACTGCCTTTCTATATAGGACGTGATGAAGAGAGCTGCGATTTTGCAATTTCGGGTGACACCATTTCCCGTCGCCATTGTGTTCTGCAGATGCGCGACCATCAGGTCGGCCTATTGGATACCAGCACCAACGGCACTTTCGTGCGCCCGGGGCGGGCGGAGAGTGTGTTTATTCACAATGAGTATTACCCGCTGGTCGGCCAGGGCACCATCAAGCTCGGTCAGAGAATTGATTTGGAGGATCCCGAACTACTGCTCTATAAGGTCGTCTCAGAATAATTCCTCACCGCCGTCTCTCTCGTCGGCGGACCTGCGCAAAAAGTTTTTCTCTCTATTCAGCTCACGTTAAGCCGCTCTCGTCTAAAACTATATCCAGACTGAAAAAAATGCCTCCATCGAAGGCACACATCAACCGCTAGGTTGATCTACCGACTTGAATCTACCGAGAGTTATGTTGTGAGAGAATTTTTTGCCAATACCGATATGTCCTTCAAGCAGCAGACGCTGGCGGATTCCTTTGTCTGTATGGGACGCGGTTTACATAGCGGATTGCGCGTGGTGATGTCGGTCATTCCCGCGGAAGAAAATACCGGTATCGAGTTTGTGCGCCGCGACGTCACCCATACTGATAACGTGATACTGGCGCGCTGGGATAACGTGAGCGATACCGAGCTGTCCACTACCATTAGTAACGCCAGCGGCATTCGCGTCAGCACCATCGAACATTTGATGGCTGCGCTGAGCGCATCCGGCGTGGATAACGCCCGCGTGGTCCTGGATGCGCCGGAAGTGCCGATCATGGACGGCAGCTCCGCTCCTTTTATTGAAATGATTCATAAAGCAGGCTTGGTGCAACAACGGGCAGAGCGCCAGGTTATCGTCATTAATCGCCCCGTAGGCGTAACCGAAAATAAAGCCAGCGCATCATACCTTCCGTCTGCTGTGCCATGGCTGGATATGTCCATTGAGTTCTCCCAGCGCCTGATTGGGCGGCAGCGTCTGTCTCTGCCGTTCACCTCGCAGCTATTTTGCGAAGAAGTCGCCCGAGCGCGAACCTTTGGTTTTGAAGAGCACTTGGTGGCACTGAAACGTCGCGGCTTGGCACGCGGCAGCTCTCTGGACAATGCGATCCTGATTGCCAATGACAAAGTCGTGAATTGCGAAGGCCTGCGGTACGCCGACGAATTCGTTCGCCACAAATTTCTTGACGCGGTCGGCGATTTGGCATTGGCGGGGCACTATGTAATCGGCCACTTTAAAGGTCATCGCTCCGGCCACAGACTCAACAACCAATTGTTGCGCGAGCTGTTCGCCTCCAACGCCTGGGAAATGATGCCCTTGCGCCAAGCTCACGATATCTGGGCTGACTTTATGCAAGAGCAAACGGCCCTCAGTTTTATGAGCGCGTCGTAAAACCAGACGCACGAAACAAAAAGGCGGGTTTAACCCGCCTTTTGCGTTTCTATATATCTGAGTAACTAAATCTATAGCCAAATAACTAAATACGACCGAAATTGCCCGAGCGATAATCCGCCAGCGCCTGCTCAATCTGCTCAGAGGTATTCATCACAAACGGTCCGTACTGCACAATCGGTTGGCGCAACGGCTTGCCTGCCAACAGCAGAAAACGCGCATCTTCCGTTCCCGTATTCGTCACTAGCACATCTCCCTCTTCGGTTAAGCGCAACAAATGCTGAGCGGGCAATTGCGTTTCATTAACCTGCACCTGGCCTTCATACGTATACAGCAATGCGGTGTATCCAGAAGGAACAGGAATACTCAAGGTTTCGCCAGCCGCAAAATGCACATCCCAATATAAAGGCAGCGTGTCCGGGCGCTGAAAATAACCGGTGATCTGCTGACCATCCAGATTCAAGTCACCGGCGATTGCAACCACTTTACTGTTACCGACGCTATAGCGAGGCAATTTTTCTCCAGGCACATCTTCATATCGTGCCGGCGTCATTTTGTTTTCCGCCGACAGGTTTAACCACACCTGAAAACCGCGCATATGCCCTTCTGTCTGCCGCGGCATTTCGGAATGAATGATTCCACCACCCGCTGTCATCCACTGTACGTCGCCATCGTTGAGCAGGCCTACGTTGCCCAGATGGTCGCGATGCTCCATCTTGCCGCGCAACATATAGGTGATGGTCTCAAAACCTCTGTGAGGATGTGGTGGGAAGCCACCGATATAATCCGACGCCTCATTCGAACCGAATTCATCCAGCATCAGAAAAGGATCGAAGCGCTCGGGACGTGCACCACCAAACACTCGCAGAAGTTTGACTCCGGCGCCATCGGACGCCGGTTGGGCCCGAATCATTTCAACAGGTTTACGTGTACTCATACCCACCTCCAACATAGTGATTGATTGTGCTCAAGCCGCCACCAATTCATCAATGGAAGCCAGCGCAGCAGCAAATTGTTCGTCCTTATTCGACATTCCCAAACCCTCCGCATAGATAGTGCGGATATCGGTAATCCCCAAAAAATTGAAATAGGTTTGCAGATAAGGAATTTCGCAATCCGTCTGCTGATCCTTATGAACGCCCCCACGAGTGGTGACCAGATAAATCGTCTTACCTTTTACCAACCCTTCTGGACCATCCGCGGTGTAGCGGAAAGTCACCCCCGCCCGCGCCACATAATCAATCCAGGCTTTTAATGTGGACGGAATGCCGAAGTTATACATGGGCGCGGCGATCACCACTATATCAGCGGCAAATAATTCCGCGATCAGCTCGTCCGCCAATGCCGCCAGCTTTGTTTGCTCCGAAGTGCGCGCATCCGCAGCCGTTTGTATTGCGCCAATCACCTTTGCGGAAAAGTGCGGCAGCGGCTCCCGCGCCAGATCCCGGTGACGAATCTCGACGTCGCCATAAATGCGGCTGAGTTTTTCGGTCAGGGCCTGATTCAGCCGACTGGAAGAACCTTGCTCACTGAAAACACTCGTATCTAAACGTAATATTTTGGTTGCCATACATGAGTCTCCTCTTGAACGATGTGTGAGGAGTCTAAGCCTGCCGGACCGATGAATTGACGCAATTATTGGCGTATATTGATCGAGAAACTTGATGTATCGGACCTCTCCATGGCGCGCAAGCATAATCCCATACCCAGAATCACCCTCGAACAATGGGCAGCATTTAAAGCGGTTGTTGACGAAGGCACCTTCGCCCGCGCCGCAGAGATGCTTAATAAAAGTCAGTCGAGCATCAGTTACGCCATCGCCCGGCTTAACGAACTTTTACCCGCCCCCGCACTGGAACAAGACGGACGTAAAGCGGTTCTCACACCGAGTGGAACCGCACTTTATCGCTACGCAAGTTCGCTACTAGAACAGGCCCACGCCACTGAGCAGACCGCGGAATGCTTGGCCAGTGGATGGGAGACCACAGTCACATTGGTAACGGATGCGGTGACCCCTATGGCTCCGGTATTCTGCGCATTACAGGAATTTTCCCAGCTGACACCCCTCACTCGGGTAAAAATATTGGAGACTTCATTATCCGGTACCGATGAAGCTATATTCGGGCGCGAATGTGAAATTGCGATCACACCTAGAATTCCACCGGGGTTTCTCGCGGATCCATTATTCGATATGCGCATGTTGGCCGTTGCACATCAGTCTCATCCATTGGCCAAAATGGCCACCATCAGCGAATCAGAATTAAAAAATCATCGCCAAATTGTAGTGCGTGACAGCGGAATCAAACGCGAACAGGATGCGGGGTGGTTAGGATCCCAGCAACGTTGGACAGTGAGTCACTTCGCTACGAGTTTAGATGCGGTAAAAGCGGGACTGGGTTTTGCGTTTCTTCCGGAACATCGAGTGGCGCAGGATCTAAAAACGGGGGAGTTGCTTGCCTTGCCGTTGGAAATCGGTGCAGAGCGCCGCATTCCACTCTCATTAATTCTCACTACACCCACCCACGCAAGCCCCGCTGCACGCGCCTTGGCGAATATCTTGAAAAGCCGTTTCCAGGCCGAGAAAAAAGCCTCCTAATGACAGCCGCTCTAAAAACAGGGGCTCACAATGTGAAAGGAGCTGAAATAGCCCCCTTTTTCCATCCACACTGCCGCACACCCAAAATAACCCGCCAGCACCTGAATACGGCCCGAAACCCAACCTAACTCGTCGAATATCGATAAAGAAATCACCTATAAACCCGGGCAAAACCCTTTATTGGTTACTCAACGGGTGTCGGAGATATTACTTAGGACGCTTCCTTGCCCTTTATCGATAAAGAGTGCGCGTACGTCCCAAAGAATGTTTGCTGGCACACACCAAGCTTTTTAGAGAAGCTAAAAGTCGGCGTCACTATCGCATTCGCAATAATCCAAACCAGCTTAATCGTTACTTTCCCTTCTCCGCGCTGCGACATTTTCAACAAATCCTCCTTGTGAGATTCTGCATTTGGCTTAAATCGGAACACTTCAAGCCTCACATTTACCCTTTTGCCATCCAAAAACTTAAATCAAACTTAAAAATTCTCATTTTTTTTGGTCCGTCGGCTTGCAAGAAATAAATATGACGCACTATTATAAAAAACAGGTGCAAATGTTTTTTGTTTAAAATACCATTCACGGCCAAATGCATCTGCGGTTACGATCATTTGTGTGCTGGAAGTGTTTGAATAAAGAACGCACGAGGGGTAGCTGGTTTCACTCCTGTTCAAAACTGGAAGAGGCCTTGTCAATTCCGGTTGAGCCAAGGGTCGGTGTACGACGCGCGGACAGTTAAAACCATCCGGTTTTACAGCCGAGCGCAGGTAACCATGGCAACAAGTGATGCGATCGCTTCCGGATGCATTGATACTTTAATAAGTACTTACCGATCCACTAGAGAGGAATCTAAACATGGCAACTGCCAAACCTGCTAAAAAACGCGGTCGTCCCGCTAAAGCACAAACCGCTGCTGCCGCAGCTCCAGCCGCTACCGCTAAAAAGCGCGGCCGCCCAGCGAAAGCTGCTGCCAAACCAGCAAAAGCCGTGAAAACTGTTAAAGCAGCTAAGCCAGCAAAAGCTGGCAAACCAGGCCGTCCAGCGAAAGCAGGCAAGCCAGTAAAAGCTGCCAAGCCCGTAGCTAAAGTTGACAAGTCTGCACCGGTAGCAGTGGATACCGTCGCTAAGCTGAAAGAAACTCTGGCAGCCAAATCCGAGAAAGATCTGGCCAAAGCGGTTGAGAAGTTCACTGCCGGCTGGCAGAAGAAGCGCTCCGCTGCTGACGCCAAGAAAATCAAAGCCGCTGAGAAGAAAGCTGCTGCCAAAGCTAAGGCTGCTGCTAAGAAAGCTAAAAAGAAGAAGTAAGTTTTTAGAAAT
>JAEZGT010000130.1 GCA_023416875.1 Pseudomonadota bacterium | reverse complement strand
ACGCAGCCCGAGCTGAAGGCGCGGCCGGATTTGCTGAACAGCTCCCGCGACGGCGTGTCGTGCAGGTACACGTCATATTGGTTGGGAAACATAAATTTCACCTGCCCCAGAGCATTGAGCGGGCCGGGGCTCTGCACCAATCGGTAGGGAAAGTTGCGCTGAGTAATTTTGCTCCAGTCGACTTGCGTAGGGTCCACTCGGTTTTGCTGTTGATCAAACACGGTGAAGCCCAGGCGGCCCAAATAGCTAGGATCGGCTTTGATATCCGGCAATTTGTCCTTCACCGCGAGCTTGTGCGGCACCGTCCAGGTCGGGTTGAAAACGAGATAGCGGATGCGATCGCTGAATACGGGCGTGCGGCGGTAGTCGCGGCCGACGATCACCGGTTTGCGCATCACTGTCTGGTTGTTGTCGATCACCTTGAGTTCAAAGCCGGCGATATTCACCAGCACATGCCTCTCCCCCAAATCGTCCGCCAGCCAGCGCCAGCGCTCCAGATTGTTGATGACCTGTTGGCGCCGCGTTGCGGGAGTGACATTCAGTGCGTCCAATGTCCCGGCTCCGATGATGCCATCGACATCCAGACCGTGGCGCGCCTGGAAACGCTTCACCGCGGCCTGCGTTTTCTCATCGTAATGGGTGGCGTCAATGACGGGTTCGTCTGCGGCCAAGTCTCCCCAGAACTGCAAACGGGTACGTATCACCGGCAGGCGCGCATCGCTGGTGCCGGGCTTGATGGCCGGTGCGCGGGAGAGGGCGCGCCAGTCGCCCGGTGATTTTTCATTGAGTTGTTCCAGCAGTTTGAGCAGGCGCACATAACGCACCTGCTGTGGCCGCAATTGCTGCAGACGGCTCGCCACATCTTTTTCCCGAGTTAATTGCTCCATCACTTCCACCAGATCGCGCTGGCGCGGCGTAGCTTTCCAATCGGGAGAGATGCTTTCCGGATTCACCTTGCCCATCAGCAGGTGGCGGCTGAGATTGGCGGCGGCATCGGAGAGCAACAGGTCATAATCCACATAATCCTGCTTCGGCGAGCCCGCCAGCTGCAGCAGACGTTTGTGGTGGTAGTCCTGCGGCATCAGACCCTCTGCGCCTATGCCGCCGATCACGTTGATCAACGCCAGCGCTTGCGGAGTGGGGCGCAAATTGTCATCAAACCAGGCGGGCTGGAAATTCCGTTCGAGATAAAACTCCTGCAGGATTTCTTTTGCCTTGAGTGGAATCCCAAATGCGGTGAGTGGGTGATCAGCCAAACTCCCCTCCACCTGCTGGCGCAGACTGATGGAAGGGGTCACAGTGGAAATGGCGGCGGCGGGAACGTCTTCGTGCAACTCTCGGGTTTCCTGTTGCGCACAACTGGATAGCGCGCCCATCAGCAACAGGCCAGACAGAAAATAGGGCAGACAAATTCGCATGACGATCTTCAACGGTCAGAAAATGAGGAGGCAAAGATACTCTTACAGTGCGCAGGTGCAAGAGCCGAGGTATCGCCTATGGCGGTGAGAACGGTTAATTGTCACTGTTTAAGGAAATCGGTTGCCAATTGAGCGCGGGTCGCACACGCGCTCCTTGCAGAAGAGACAGATATCCTCGCCAACGGAGCGAGCCCATGGCCACACAAATCTACAGCGACCACATTAAAGAGCTTGTGGAGCGGAGCCCGCAGAGAACTTCGGCTTGGATTTATATGACTGTCCTGACACCAATAATTTGAACCAACGTAAATGTCCAAATGCGCTTTCCAACAGGATAGGTCCCAAGATTCCTGCGACGGTCCCGATGGCAAACAATACATAAACAGCTTCGATACCCAATCGGTTTAGAAAAATCCTGGATCCCGCAGTAAAGAAGACGTGCAGTAAATAGATCGTGTAAGAGTACACACCTATTCTTGCTAAAAAACGGATATTCAGGCGGCTCCTGAGCAGAGCGGCACAAGCGAGTATTCCTACAACAATGGCAAACGTTGATCGAGGTGGGTACCCGTAATGCCCGAACAGCACCAATGCACCCAACACCCCGCAAGCCATAAAACCAGCCCATACCCTGGGGATGTAATCAATCATCTTGAACCGGGCACACCACAAGCCAAACAAAAAATAAGGAAAAAGATAGGTCGCGCCGGCTATTGAAAAGAGATCGGTAATAGGAAAGAACAAATACAGAACCACAGACAGCGCAAAAACAATAAGGTAAGACGGCATTGATGAGAGAAGACGGAATCTTTCTAAAGGCATGATGAGCAGAAAGATGAGAAAAAGAGACTCAACGAACCAGAAGTGCGCAACCGGCACGATATGCAGCAAGTACCAATTTTCCACCGCTGCATTGGCCCCAGGGGCTAGCTTCTGCATAACCGCAAAAAGCGTCCCGACAACAAGCATCGGGATTAACAATCGCCGTGCCTTGCCAAGCACAAAACCCATGGCTTGACCTGAAAACGGCCGCGCTGCATACACATAACCTGAAAGAACCGTAAAGAGAGGCATGCGCACATAGGCTAAATAGTCGTTGGCGTCGCCGAGCCAGCCTTCACTTAATCGAAGCCCACTTTCGACGTGGTAGGCAACCAACAGGAGGCAGGCCAGGCCACGTAAGGTATCAATTTCTAAACGGCGCTCTGTCATTGGATAAACCAGAAAATAAAACGAGGTACAAAAAATCCGTTCACGACAGTCGTGAAGAACAAATCACACTAAGCAGATTACGGCAAGAATTGGGCACTTCCCTGTGCGCTACTGAACTTACTGATCACCCTCGCGTGGTTGGCGCTGGGCGAATACCCAGTCCCACAAACCCGGCTCGAGGAAGGCGCGTTGCCACAGCAGATGGCCGTGGGCCAAGTTGTCGAACTTGGTCACCCATGCACAACCGCCTTGACCGCGGATTTGCTCCACTGCGCTATCGGTGTCCTGATGGCTGTTGGTGTAATCGCTCGACGAACTGAATGCCCACACCGGTACCTTGTTTTGGGCAATGGGATTGAGGAGGGACAGCGCAGGAGTGTGGCCCGCCATTGGGAAAGCGGCTGCCACCAAGTCGGGACGGCGCTGCGCCAATTCCCAGGTACCGCCACCGCCCATGGACACGCCGGTCACATAAATGCGCGCCGGGTCGACCTGATAGGTGTCGATGATGTGCTCGATCAATTCGATCAACGCCGAACCGTAGCGGGAAGGCTGCTCGTTAACCTGGAAGAACGCGCCGCCGTTGGACGACCACTCGTTGGAGTAGAAATTACAGTCGGCGGACTGAACGCAGTGGGGCATCACAATATAGGCGGGGTATTTCTGGCGGTTTTCCGCAGTGAGCAGACCTGCGGTGGAGCCGAGCAGGAAGGGTGCGCCGTCAACCAAGATATTGCCTTCCGCCACTTCACGACCGTAGCCGCCGTGCAGGGACACCACCAGCGGGAACAACTGGTCCGGATTCTGTGCCGCCTGCTCTGGGGTGTAGAAATTCCACGGCATATCGATACGTGAACCTTTGAAGGTATCCATCTTCACCATCATGGTTTTGTACACATCCTTCGGCACTTCCAACTCGGTGTAAGGTGGCGGCGTGACTTCCTGGCGCTCAGGCGGCTGCTCAGGGCAGGTAGTGCGCGGAATAATGTCGCCCAGGCCGGAACTGCTGCTCGAAGAAGAGCTGGAGCTGCTGGAGGATGACGAGCTGCTGCTGGAGGAAGAACTGGAACTGGTAGTGGAGGAGGAAGAGCTTGAACTGCTGGACGAAGAACTGCTGCTAGATGAGCTCGATGAGGAGCTGGAACCACTGGAACTTGTACCGCCGCAGGCCGCCAGCATGGCGGTCAACAGCAGTGCCGGAACCAATTTCATACTTTGGTACTTCCGATATGCCTTCATAAAAAACCCCTAATTAATTGCCCGGATGAAAAATCACATTTTCTCGCCACACTTTTGTCTGAAAAATAAAATTGTCTGGTGGCTGCTCTATGTCGGTCTCAATCGTCAGCCATTGATTAACCTGCTCTGCATAAAGCGGCGCGGAGTTTAACACGCAGAAAATGCTCCCGCGCTGGAGAAGACACCAGGATAAAACATGGCGCACAGTTCGGAGGATTTGTTGTGCGGCGGCAGATTCTTTGAGCGCGCTGAGTGCGCGGCCACATCTGGCAGAACCCTTTAATCCTAAGTCGCTTGCGTAAATCCATAAGTGCGACCACAATACTGTATTTCCAAACAGTATTGGCTGATATGACCGATCTCCCGGAAGACAATCCTGAACCCTGGATCGAAGCGCCGCTGCAAGCCGTTAAGGGGCGCGGCGCTCTGACCAATATGGCGGGACGGTTTGAGGAGCAGATCATTGCCCGCACCGACGATGGCTGGTGGCAAGAGCCGGAAGAGCCGGGCGCGCCGCGTACCTATATAACACCGGAAACAGCGCGCAGCATTTTGACCCGCAACCAATCGCCGGATTTGCCTTTTTCCGTTTCATTAAATCCCTATCGTGGCTGCGAGCACGGCTGTGTTTATTGTTTTGCACGACCGACGCATAGTTATCTCGGTTTGTCACCGGGATTGGATTTTGAAACGCGCATTTACGCCAAGATAAACGCACCCGAAGTGCTGCGGCGCGAGCTGGCGCATCCGCATTATGAAGTGAGCCCCATTGCGCTCGGCGTGAACACCGACGCTTATCAACCTTGCGAGCGGCCATTGCGCTTGACGCGGCGGGTGCTGGAGGTGTTGCACGAGTGCCGCCATCCTGTGGGGCTGATTACCAAATCCTCCTTGATCGAGCGCGATATAGACTTACTTGCGGAAATGGCGCAGCAGCGATTGACCGCTGTAGCGATTACGTTGACCACCCTTGATCATCCGTTGTCGCGAATTCTCGAACCGCGCGCCGCCTCGCCGACGCGACGCTTGCAAACCATTCGCCGCTTGCACGAGGCGGGAATTCCCGTTTCGGTAAGTGTGGCGCCGGTGATTCCGCATATCACCGAGCCGGAATTGGAAGCGGTGTTGACTGCTGCAATTGAAGCGGGCGCGAGTATGGCCGGGTATACGGTTTTACGTTTGCCCTGGGAGGTGAATCCGCTGTTCCAGCAATGGCTGGAAACCCATTTTCCACTGCGAGCGGAAAAAGTGATGAACTGCATCCGCGATATTCGCGGCGGCAAAGAAAACGACCCCAATTTCGGCTCGCGCATGCGCGGGGAAGGTGTTTACGCGGATTTGATTCGCCAGCGCTTCAACAAAACCTTGCGCAAATTAATTAAGCCGGATCAACATCGCTTCAGCGGTCTTGATCACACTCAATTTCGTCGCCCTCTGCAAGTGCCGGAATCTTCCGTTAAGAAAAATTCCGCACAGATGGATTTATTCTCGTAGATTGCACGTTAAAATCAGACATAGCGTTGCAAACAATTCAAATCTGCAAACGCCGTCTTTAAGCGCGCAATCATGGATTCCTCCGCTTTGCGCAGCCAGACTCTGGGGTCATAGTATTTTTTATTGGGTTTTTCGTCGCCTTCAGGGTTGCCAATTTGGCTCTGCAGATAGGCTTCATTTTTCTTGTAATACTCCATCACCCCCAACCAGCTCGCCCATTGAGTGTCCGTATCAATATTCATTTTCACCACGCCGTAGGACACGGCTTCACGAATTTCCGCTTCGGCAGAGCCCGAGCCGCCGTGAAATACGAAATTCAATGTTTTCGGAGGAACGCCCAATTTTTCGCTGAGGTATTTTTGCGAATTATCGAGAATTTTAGGTGTGAGTTTGACATTGCCCGGTTTATAAACACCGTGAACATTGCCGAAGGAGGCCGCGATGGTAAAGCGGTCGCTGATGGCGGAGAGTTTTTCGTAGGCGTAGGCCACGTCCTCCGGTTGTGTATAGAGCGATGCGTTGTCTATGCCGGTATTGTCGACACCATCCTCTTCACCACCGGTACAGCCGAGCTCGATCTCCAATGTCATGCCCAGCTTGGCCATGCGTTCAAAATACTGCGCGGACGTGGCGACATTTTCTTCTAAGCTCTCTTCCGATAAATCCAGCATATGGGAGCTGAATAATGGTTTACCGGTGGCCGCAAAATGTTTTTCACTGGCCGCTAGCAATCCGTCGATCCACGGCAGCAATTTTTTGGCTGCGTGGTCGGTGTGCAAAATGACCGGAATTTCATAAGCGTCGGCAACTTCGTGGATAAAACGCGCCGCCGCTATGGCGCCGCGCACGGCACTTTGTTGTGCCGGCAGTTGGATACTTTTGCCGAGAAAAAACGCCGCGCCACCATTGGAGATTTGCAGAATGACCGGTGATTGGCAGGTCCGCGCCGCTTCCAAAGTCGCAATAATGGAATTGGTGCCGACAACGTTTACGGCTGGATAGGCAAAATTATTGTCTTTGGCGTACTTCAACAGTGTCGCGACCTGTTCGCCTGTGACCACTCCGGTGGGAACGTGATTTTTTAATGAAGTCATTTAGTCCACCTAATCAATAATAAAGGTTATGCAACCGCAAGATCCGATACTTGGCGGCAGATGATAAGAAAATGCCCCGGATCGAGGCTCGCGCCGCCGACCAGCAGTCCGTCCACGTCCGGCTGGCTCAATAATTCCTTTGTATTCACTTTGTTTACGCTGCCGCCGTACAAAATGCGCAGACGGTCGGCGTTAGCGGAGCCGAATAGGTCGTTCAATTGCGCGCGAATAAATTGATGGACGTCCTGCGCAATTTGCGGAGTGGCAGCAAGTCCTGTGCCTATGGCCCAGACGGGCTCATAAGCGATGCATAAATCTTTGTTTTCAAGATCGATATCCGCCAATCCCTCATGCAATTGTTTATACAGCACCTCTTCGGTCACGTTGGCTTCGCGTTCCTGTTGATTTTCGCCGACACAAAGCACGGGCAGCAGATCGTGGCTCAATACCGTGCGGACTTTGATATTGCAGCCTTCATTGGTTTCGCCAAACATGGCACGACGTTCGGAATGGCCGATCAAACACAGGGAGCAACCGGCCTGCTTCAGCATTTGTGCGGAGGTTTCGCCGGTATAAGCGCCGGATTCAAAACGGCTGACATTCTGACTGCCGATGTGCAGTTCCGAATATTGCAAAAAGGTCATCATGTCGCGCATGTAAATATAGGGCGGGCAGATGGCGATATCGGCATCGAAGTGTTTGCCGATGAAAGAGGCGACCGAAACACAAATCAGATCCAGCCCGCCGTTGAGCTTCCAGTTGGCTATCACAATCGGTTTGCGTCGTTTCATTGTTATGTTTCCCGGAGCGATGAGCAGTTTCCCATGGACCTGCCAAGGTGCGCAGATGTTCGCCAGAGGCTGTGAAAAAATTCAATTCAGCACTTGCTGTTGTCCGCCGCTGGCGTTTTGACTACAGGTGATGGGCAGCATAATTAGTGTAGATAAGAATTGAAAGGGAGCGCCGAATACGCTGAAGCGATGAGAGCTTGCCGTGTTATTTGTCGCGCAGCGCCACCACAAAAATTCATGGTGCGGCGCGCATTTTGCCTTTACCATCTGCCGGTCCTGGTTTTTGCCGGAGACAGCGACCGTAACAACTTTGGAATGGCGTTTATGAAGAAAAAAATGCTCTTGTGGTTCGTCTTATGCGCTGTAGCGCCGGTTTGGGCGCAGGGGAATTCCAAACTGGTGGAGCTGGAGCACAAGCTCGCCGCCATCGAGGAAAAAACCGAAAGCATGCGAGAGGGAAAAGAGGAAATTCTCACCGACTTGCACGACATGGATCCCATCATCCGCCCGCAGACCTGCGCTGCACTCAATCAGTCCGTAAACGCGATCAAAACGGATATCAGCGAGCTGCAACAAGAAATTGCCTACCTGGAACAGCCGTCGCAGTACGCACTTCTGGACGAGCAACAGAAGGCTCGGCTGGTGGAGCAGAAGATGTTCATCGCTCAGCACAACCCCGCTATCGATTGCCAGAGCCTCTAGACTGCTTTTACCTCTAACAACCACTGCCGAGCCAAGGACGGTGAGGCATATTCCGCTGATAACCTTTCGATCTAAATCTAAGCATGAAACATTCTTTGAAATAAGACGACCGGTCATATAAAGTGCCGTTCATTAACGATCATCAGGCGGCACCATGAGCAAGCGCGACCGGAAAAAAGACGAAATCCTCCAGGCGGGCATAGAGGTGATGGTACGTCAGGGCTACAACGGCACCAGCGTCAAAGACATAGTGGATGCCGCCGGTGTGCCCAAAGGCTCGTTCTACAACTACTTCGAAAGCAAGGAAGCTTTCGCGTTAGAAGCGGTGGAATTCACCGCCAACTCTGTACGCTGTTCTGCCGAGAGCATCCTCACCGCTGTTGAGATGCCGCCATTAGTACGACTGCGCACTTACTTCGAAACTGGGGCGGCGCACGCTTGTGATAATGAATTTCGCGACGGCTGCTTCCTCGGCAACATGTGCCAGGAGATGTCGGACAGCTCGGATCCCATTCGCCAGTTGCTGCATCGCAAGTTCAAGCAAGTCACCGGGCTGATCGCCCAGGCGTTACGGGAGGCTCAGGAGCGTGGAGACCTCACCCGGCCGATGGAGCCAACCCAGGCTGCCGAATTTCTTTTTAATGCTTGGGAGGGTGCCATCATGCGGTCGAAGGCATCCAAATGCCGTGAGCCCCTGGATGCGTTTCTGGGCATGTTGAACGTTATTTTTTAGGGGTACTTATTTTTATCGAAAGATAAGCCGACCGGTCATTATGTTTGAGACGACCGGTCACTTTGGAGAGAGTTATGAAATGGTTTCTGCTATGGCTAAGCACTTTGGTTTTGCTGGGCGCACACGCCGATGCGGCAGCGGACGGTTTGGAAGCGCGGGTATCTGCACATACTCCGCTGGTAAGTGAAACACTGAGTTGCGACCGTTGGGCAGTCGGGTTCGATAATGACTTCCTGGTCCCCGGAAGCCGTGATCAGGACTACACCTACGGATTGAGTCTGCTGCACATATCCGATTCCGCGACACCAACAGCAGTGGCGCAGCCACTTGAGTGGCTTGACAGCCGACTCGGTCTCGAAAAGGCGACCCGCCGCGGGGTGGAGATTGGCCTTTATGGATTTACTCCGGAAGACATCGAAAACCCCGTCGCCAATTCCGGCGACCGGCCCTATGCGAGCCTGGTGTACGCGTCGACTCGCAGTGAGCGCATTTATCCTCTCACCGGAACCGTCATAAGTTCGCAGTTGACCTTGGGTTTGCTCGGTCTCGACGTGGTGGGCGATTTGCAGAAAGGGCTGCACAGCCTGCTGGAAGGTGACGCACCCCAGGGCTGGCGTCATCAGATTTCTGACGGCGGCGAACCGACTTTGCGCTACAGCTTGGCGCGGCAGAAATTATTAACCGCGCCCACGGATAAATTGGAAATCAAACACACCCAAAGTGTTTCGGTTGGATATATCACCGAGGCCAGCTGGGGCTTGAATTTCCGCACGGGGCATCTGAACTCCGCTTGGCACAATTTCCATCCGGAACAGGCGAGTTATGCGGAGACTTCCGCGCAGCTCAATAATCGCTCCGTGGAGCGATTTTTCTGGGCCGGTATCGCGGTCAAGGCGCGCCTGTATAACGCCTTTTTACAGGGGCAATGGCGGGATTCCGCAGTGGAATATTCCAGCGGCGATTTGCGCCACGTCGTGGTGGAAGCGTGGTTGGGTTACACCCACGGATTTTCCAACGGCTTTTTTATCAGCTACGGGCTGCGCGGCCACACTTCGGAAATTCGCGATGGCCATGGCGACCGTAATGTGGTGTGGGGCGGTGTGATGTTAGGTCACAACTTCGAATAACGGATTATTCAATTTATTTTTCTGTAACAAACGCGGAATTCCGCAATCAATCATTTTTCTTCACAAGAGAAACCAAATATGGCAAACCTACCCCAAGTCAACCAAAGCAACTTTCAGCAGCGAGTGATCGACAACAATCGTCCAGTCTTAGTGGATTTTTATGCGGACTGGTGCGGACCGTGTCGCGCGCAGGCGCCGGTTTTGGAGGTATTAGCGAGTGAATACGCGGATCGCGTGGATATCGTCAAACTGGACGTGGACCAGGACGGCGCCATTGCCGGTCAGTACAATATCCGCAGCATTCCCACTCTCATTTTGTTCAAAGACGGCAAACCCGTGGATGTTCAGGTGGGCGTCAATACCGCGAATAAACTGAAAACCATTATTGATAAAGCGCTTTAGGAGGCGTTATGAAAGCTGTGGGCTATCAGAAGTCGTATCCCATCGATCACCCGCAGGCGCTGGTGGATATCGATTTGCCCGAGCCGTTCGCGACGGGACGGGATTTATTGGTGGATGTACGCGCGGTGTCGGTGAATCCGGTGGACACCAAAGTGCGCCGCGGCATGGCGCCGCCCTCAGGGGAATGGCGAGTGCTCGGCTGGGATGCGGCGGGCGTCGTGCGCGCCACGGGGCCGGAAGTTACATTGTTTAAACCCGGCGACCACGTTTGGTATGCGGGCTCTATCGCGCGTCCAGGCAGCAACAGCGAATTTCATTTGGTGGACGAGCGCATAGCCGGAAAAATGCCAAAAACCCTCGATTTTCCAGCCGCAGCGGCACTGCCGCTTACCAGTCTCACCGCCTGGGAAATGTTATTTGATCGTCTGGAAATCAAACCCGGCGCTGGCGGTAAAGCCATTCTGATTGTCGGTGCCGCCGGTGGTGTGGGTTCGATTATGGTTCAACTCGCCCGCCAACTCACGGATCTCACCATTATTGGCACCGCCTCGCGGGAGGAAACCAAAAATTGGGTGAAGGAAATGGGCGCGCATCATGTGATCGATCACCATGCGTCATTCGCCGAACAACTGGGCGCGCTGAAAATACAACCGGATTATGTCGTCAGCCTCACCCACTCGGATCAGCACATCAGCCAGATCGTCGAAGTCATCAAGCCCCAGGGAAAATTTGGCTTGATCGATGATCCTGAGTCATTTGATATCAAATTGCTCAAACGCAAAAGCCTGTCTCTGCATTGGGAGCTGATGTTCACCCGCGCCCTTTACACCACCGACGATATCGCTCAGCAGCACAGCATTTTAAATATAGTGGCGAATATGGTGGATGATGGAAAAATACGCACCACCATCAATGAAAACTTCGGCACCATCAACGCCGACAATCTCAAGCGCGCACACGCCTTGATTGAATCCGGCAAAGCGCGCGGCAAAATTGTGCTCACGGGATTGTAAAAATCAACCCGCCATTTGGCGGGTCAATTAATTGATTTCGCCAGATTTTTCAGATGGCGATCTGAACAAAACACTGGAGTGAGGAATATATGGAAATAGTTGCAATCATTATCTTTGTGATGGCGTGGATATGGTCAATCGTTAAGGGACTTAATGTGTCAGTGATGTGCGCCGCCTTAAATTTTTTCTTTCCGCCAATATCGCAAATCATCTTTTCTATTTATGAAGAAGATCTAAGATATGTTACCGGTGGTCTAATCGTCTCTTTGGCTTTGATGTATTGGGTCACCTAACTGAGATTCCTGAATAGATTGCGATATGAAAATTAAAGAAATTCCCTCAAAACAGACTTTGCCTCTTAGAAACGAGATTCTTAGGCCCGGAAAGGATATCTCGGCCTGCATCTTTGAAGGCGATGATGCTCCCGATACCCGGCATTTTGGTGCAATAGATGAGGCAGGGGATATCGTAGGTGTAGTGTCGGTTTATCGCAAAGGACATCAAGCGATTCACCAAGAAAGCGCATGGCAGATCCGGGCAATGGCGACGAGCAGGGCTTATAGAGGGCAAGGCGTTGGCTCGTTGCTGCTGGCTGCCGCAGAAAGTTACGCAAAAAGAATCGGCGCCTCAGTTATGTGGGCAAACGCGAGAAGTTCTGCTATCGGGTTTTATGCAAAAGCGGGATACAGCGTTATATCCGGGGAGTTTATGATTGACGGTATAGGTCCGCACTATTTAATAGTAAAGTCCTTTGTTGAGTAAAAAAATGATAGAAAACCAGGAGCAGCGGAGATTGTGGAGCAAATGATTCTAAAATTTATTCAACGCAGATTAACTCAAATAGAGTAAATGTCTCATGAACAATCCTTATAAAGCTTTATTCCTTTCCCACGGTGGCGGACCTTTGCCTTTGCTGGGTGATGAGAATCATCGAGAGATGGTTTCCTGCCTGCAACATATCGCAACCTTGTTGCCAAAACCAGATGCGATTGTGGTCGTCAGCGCGCATTGGGAAGCGCGGGTTCCGACGATAACGTCGGGCGCTAATCCTGGACTAATTTACGATTATTATGGCTTTCCGCCTGAGTCTTACGAAATTCAATATCCCTGTCCTGGTAATCCGTCGCTCGCGCAGAAAATTCACCACGTATTGAGTGATGCTGGGATTGAATCTGCACTTGATGATGAGCGCGGATTTGATCACGGGCTTTTTGTGCCGCTGTCGATTCTGTATCCTGCTGCAGATATTCCCTGTGTGCAATTATCGCTGGTAAACACTCTCGATCCTGAGCTGCACATCAATATAGGCCGCGCT
>JAEZGT010000023.1 GCA_023416875.1 Pseudomonadota bacterium | reverse complement strand
GTCTGACGCAGGGTGCAGGCTGGTGAGATATTCGTCGCTGGTGGAAATCACGTCGATCAGGTTTTTCTCCAGTGCGCGACGACCGAACCAGATCTCTCCCGTCGCCACCTCATCCACATTCACAGATGGGCGGTGTTCCTGCACAAACTCTTTGAACAGCATGTGCGTGTCATCGAGGTCTTCCTTAAATTTCTGTCGGCCTTTTTCCGTGTTTTCTCCAAGCATAGTCACCGTGCGTTTGTATTCGCCTGCGGTGAAAATCTCGTAATCGACATCGTGTTTTTTCAGAACCTTGTGAAAATTCGGCAACTGCGCGACCACACCGATAGAGCCGAGCACAGCAAAAGGGGCGGCCACGATTTTGTCAGCGACACAAGCCATCATGTAGCCGCCGCTCGCGGCGACCTTATCCACGCAAACGGTAAGCGGGATTTTTTTCTGACGGATGCGGTCGAGCTGGCTCGCCGCAAGACCATAGCCGTGCACCACCCCGCCTGGGCTTTCCAATCGCACCACCACCTCATCTACAGGTTCGGCGAGACTTAACACCGCCGTGATGGACTCGCGCAGATCATCCGTCGCCGATGCTTTCATATCGCCGTTGAAGTCCAACACGTAAACGCGGCGCTTGCGCACGGACTCAGCGCCGCCCTTTTTCTGCTTTCGCGCCTGCTTTTCCGCCTTTTTCCGTTTTTTCTCTTCTTCTTTCAGAACCTTTTCTTCCACCACTTCAATTTTCAAAGCGTGGTTCATTTCATCAAAACGGTCATTCAGGCGGGTAACTTGAATTCGCCCCTTATCTTTGCCCTTCTCCCTTTGGGTTGAGGCCACGACAAATCCGACCACCACCATAAACGCCACCACAAAGGTGACAACCTTGGCCAGAAACAGCCCGTAATCCAACAAAAACTCCAACGTAATTCCCCTCAGTCAAGCCACAAATTTACCGCCCGCTTGGCGGTCTCGTTCAGCGGTTTCGCCACCAGCCCGGTATGGGAAAGGGCGACCTCGTAAAGCGCCCCATCGGTCATGGGCACAAAAGTCGCACTGCCATAGACCGCGTCAATCAATGGGGCATCCTCCTGATTTTTATAGGCCCATGCCCACAAATCCAAGCCGTATTCTTTGTCGTCGCGCAGAGCGTGGACTGTGCGCTCGCGGCTGCGTTCATCTTCGATAGACAGGTAACGGCCGGAGATTCGTTCCAATCGGTAACCGGGTTTGCCCCCCGCCTGAGTCAATAAACCCTTCCAGCGGATGATGCGCGCATCGATCTGCCATTGATCACCGCGCAAATAATAATCAGTCGTCGCCCCTGTCTCCGTCAGCGCGACTGTAGCGACGTAGGCGCGGTCTTCTACTTTTTGAAAGCTGACCGTCGCCACGGGTTTATCAATCAATACCTGCTGGTAAGAGCGCAAATCCAATGCAACCAGCACACAAAAAATCGCGAGGCCGATGAGCACAAAGCCGCTCATACCGCGCACCCAACCCCAAAACCATGTGCCTTTGAGCAAGGTCCGCAGGGCGATCAATACCAGCAGGATCGCTATGACGGCGGATACGGTTGTCGCCATGGAATAGAACATGTTCACCCTTGCAAGCTGGCCCGCTGCAGAAAAATGTCGATGAGTTTACCGGAAATCGTGTGCGGAGGTGGAACGGTGGGCATGGCGTCTGGAGCAAACCATTGCGCGTCGGTGATTTCGGATCCGTCCACGTGTATGTCGCCCGACTTATAGCGGGCGACAAAGCCGAGCATCAATTGGCTAGGGAACGGCCATGGCTGACTGGAGATATATTCAAGCTCTTCCACTTCGATACAGGTTTCCTCGCGGATTTCGCGGGCAAGCGCCTGCTCGGCGGTTTCGCCTGGCTCGATAAATCCGGCGATGGTGCTGTATAGCCCTTCTGCAAAATTTACGTTGTGCGCCAGCAGGCAGGTCCGCTCACGGATCACGATACCTATGACACAAGGGGCTATACGCGGGTAGAACAGAGCCGCGCAAGCGGGACAAGCTAGCACCCGTTCGTGCAGCTGCAACTCGGTGGCACGGCCGCAGCGGCCGCAGTAGCGGTGAAACTCGTACCAATGTGCAAGCTGCTGGGCTCGACCAGCAAGACTGAACAGTTCATCGGAAATGAGACCCAAGCGGCTGCGCAAACTACCAGCCGAGAGAGACGACTCCCTCGGCAGTTCCAGATCGCAGGGATAAATAAAGGCGAAACACGCGATGTTTTTCCACGTGCCAAGGTAGAGTTTTTCCAGCGGACACTGAGGAAGAAGACTGAGAAACTCCTGGTATGGAATCAACAAAGAGTCTTGTGGGCGATTCAGCAGAATCCGGCTGCCCACTACGCCAATGACCCAATCTCCAGCGCCTACGTCGATCCGGCTATTGAATCCGGGTTCAAAACTCATTTAGGTTTTGCGCGCCGCATAACCTAGGGCTGCCAGGCTTTCCTCCGCCACTTGCAGCACGGAATCGTCAAGACGCGCTGCGGTGTTGCCCGTGTCGAGGAAGTACTCCACGCTGATAATCGCATCAGCGAATGTTTCCAGCAGCTCCTTCAAAGCCGGCGGATGATCGCCTTGGATCAGGACCTGATCGACAAAATCGGCACAGCGCTGCACCACAGAGGCCGCCCGCGCCCGCTTCAGCATCAAGAGCCCACCGCGCACGGAATTCAAGGTTTTGCTGATATTGCTGATGTGTCCCGAATCGAAGTTCGATTCTGAATAGGCAGTGATGGCGCGCTTGGTCAAGGATATTCCGGATTCGCATTCCTGCAACACAATCCGTTCGGCCTGTGCAAGTTCGCTGTGGGCGATGATTTGGTTTTGTGACTCTTCACTGGTGTTCGTCAAAACGTCGGTAGAGAGCTTGTCAAACTCCAGGGCATTCACCGCGCTCTCCATATAGAGCATGACTTTGGCGCAGCGGTCGAGTTCACCATCAGGAATGGCCTGACCATCGCGCCACTGATCAACCTTTTTGACCTCCTCCTTCAAAATGGAGCTCGGGCCAACCAACCCCACTACCCCCATGGTCTCCGCGATTTTGTGCAACGTCGAGGTCATGCCGTTGACATCATCAATCGCCTGGCCACCCAAGGCAGCGGTCTCCAGAACTTTCTTGATATTGTTGATTTCGAGCTTCAGCACCCGCACAAGCGAGCTGATGGTATGGGCGCTGGGGCCGCGGAGAGACTGACGCTCTGCAGCCAGAATCCGCTCCGTATAGGGGAGCTGATTGACACCGAAATACTGCTTTAGACGGTTGATAGTTTCGTTCTGATGGCCAGACAGCAGAATGATATAAAGCAGCTCCTTGATCAGCCCTTTGGGCGCCGCCGCCTGATAGGATGCGCGCCCGCCTTTTTGTACTTGGCGGATGATGCGATCAATGCGACTGAGCAGCATCTTGCGCGGCTCGATCATTTCCATCTGTTGTTGAATCATTACGTCGATAGTCACGTTGGCCATCCACCAGAGAGATGACAGCGGCATATCGTTACCCAGCCTCTGCAGGCGAATCAACGCCCGGCGCATTAGGCCCAAGGACGCTTTCACCTGCTTGCCGCGCAACACTCCCAGCAAACCCAACTGATACATATGGCGCAAACGCGTCAACAGCGGTATGAAATCCCGGTCTTTGACCTCTATGGCGTCCGTCGGTGGCGGTTCGGGATTGGCTTTGAGATTGACCTGAAAGAAAAAGCTTTCCGGCAACACCGGCTCACGGCGAAACTTGCGCAGATCGTTGATGTAAGGAATCAACAGCACCGGGATCTTGCGTTCAGTCTGCTGTACATATTCCAGATAACGGGACAATACAAAAAAAGTACCACTCACCAATTCAACGTGCTTTTCAAAACCTGGAGTTGAGGAGTCAGCCGGTACAATGCTGGCAGTGGCGAGCAGCTCTTCGGCCAACATGCTGGCGCCTTTAAATTCCAGCAAGCGGAAGATACCAACAATTTGTTTGATGCCTGCGAGGCAGGACTGCAGACTTTTGGGATCCCCACCCTCCGATACATATACCTCGAGATCCCGCGCGGCCTGTTCGATAGTGGCCACCAGCTCATTGCGGATAACGTTAAGGGAATGAAAGCTAGCCGAGTCCGCCGTCATCACGTTGGTTTTCCTATATTTTTTCGGGCAGGGAACATACGGAGTGCCTGTGTTTTATTTGTCGTTATTGGTGAATCCTGCACCCGAAACACCGACGACCTGACAAGTATAATACGGGAGGCAAAAAATTCTTTTAGATACGCACAGTTATCGAGGCATCTTAAGCAAATCTCTCGATCTTGTCACCGCTCTACAGGATTGCGTGGACAACGCATATTGAGCTAATACCCAAGCAGTAAAGCACCTCAACCCAATTAGACTATTGCATTTTTTTATAAGAGCTGTACTTTGGCGATTTTTTGCCGGACATCCTGCTTCGCTTACGCTCCAAGTCCAATCTTAAGGATCGCTTATGCCCCATCTCTCGTTAAGCATGGCCTTTTGGCACAATTTTTTGGGTCCTTCCGCGCTCTGGTATAAGAAGACTATAGTGGCATTTCTCCTGATTAACCCTATCGTCATTCTCCTCGACCCCTTTCTCGCTGGCTGGTTGCTGATCTGCGAATTTATTTTCACCCTCGCCATGGCGCTGAAATGCTATCCGCTGCAGCCAGGCGGGCTGCTCGCGCTGGAGGCAATAGCGCTCGGTCTTACATCCACCGAATCGGTCTATCACGAGGTGGTCAATAACTTCCCGGTGATACTGCTGCTGATGTTTATGGTTGCGGGCATCTACTTTATGAAGGACCTGCTGCTGTGGTCGTTTACCAAGATCATGCTCGGCATCCGCTCGAAAATATTGCTGGCGCTGCTGTTCTGCTTTCTTGCCGCACTGCTTTCCGCATTTCTTGATGCATTGACCGTAACCGCTGTGTTGATCTCGGTCGGAGTGGGTTTCTACACCGTGTATCACAAAGTTGTATCCGGGGGGGACAACTACCCCGACAACGATGATCTGGTACAAGAACTCGATCGCAGCGACCTGAATCAGTTCCGCGCCTTTTTGCGCAGTCTTGTTATGCACGGCGCGGTGGGCACCGCACTTGGCGGTGTTTGTACCATGGTGGGAGAACCGCAAAACCTGCTGATTGCGGAAAAAGCGGGCTGGGACTTTGCTGAATTCTTTATTCGAGTCGCACCAGTCTCTATGCCATGTCTGGCTGCCGGATTATTGACTTGTGTCGCATTAGAGAGCTTCAAGCTGTGGGGTTACGGCGCAACATTGCCAGAGAAAGTCCGCGTCATTCTGCTCGATTATGATCGCGAAATGAGCCGCCGCCGCACCAATATCGATCATGCCGCTCTTATCGTTCAAGCCATCGCGGCGGTGCTTCTGGTAATCGCCCTCGCGTTGCATCTGGCTGAAGTGGGCCTAATCGGTTTGACGATTATTATCTTATTAACTGCGTTTACTGGCGTGACGCAGGAGAGCCGCATAGGTCATGCCTTTGAAGAATCGCTTCCCTTCACCGCCCTGCTGGTGGTTTTCTTTGCGGTGGTGGCGGTCATTCATGACCAACATTTATTCACCCCGATCACACAATGGGTATTGTCATTGGAGCCGACGCAACAACCGGGCATGTTGTTTATCGCCAACGGCCTCCTGTCGATGATCAGCGACAACGTATTTGTTGCGACGGTCTACATCAATGAAGTGAAAGCAAGCCTGGAAAACGGGGCTATCAGTCGCGAGCACTTCAATACACTTGCGGTTGCAGTTAATACCGGTACAAACCTGCCCAGCGTGGCAACTCCGAATGGCCAGGCTGCGTTTCTTTTTCTGCTCACCTCCGCTCTGGCACCGCTGATCCGTCTTTCCTACGGCAGAATGGTTCTCATGGCGCTTCCCTACACTGTAATGCTGACAGGTGTAGGATTTATATGCGTCATAACATTGCTTCAATAAACGGAGGTCATTACGCCTCCTGTTTCAACCATAGGCAATTGCCACCTGATGCTTTTTCGATAACGTTCAACTTGTTTTGATGTGCTTCCAACTCCGCTTCGGACGCGCGTATCACTCGCAGCGGTCGGCGGTCGAGACTGATACGACCTGAAGATACCGGGCCTACCGCCTGCTCGGAGGATGTTTGGTTTTCGCTGTATAACTCCAACGCGGTCTGCCCACCGGTCATCAGCAGGTAAACATCTGCCAATATCTCGGCGTCTAGCAAAGCTCCGTGCAGATCGCGGTGGGAGTTATCCACTCCGTAGCGCTTGCATAGCGCATCCAGATTGTTTTTCTGCCCCGGATGCTTTTGGCGTGCCATCGCCAGAGTGTCCAGTACTGCACACTCCGTCGTCACCGGCGCCATGTCGAGACGGGCAAATTCGTGGTTGATAAAACCTATATCGAAGGCCGCGTTGTGGATTACCAGCTCGGCGCCGCGAATAAATTCCCAGAATTCACCGACAACGGCTTTAAAGCGAGGCTTGTCTGCGAGGAACTCATTGGTGATGCCGTGGACTTCGATTGCACCCTGATCCACTTCCCGTTCGGGGTTGATGTACTGGTGGTAGTGCCGGCCTGTCAATTTGCGATTGACCAGTTCAACACAACCGATCTCGATAATCCGATGGCCTAACTGCGGCTCCAGACCAGTGGTTTCAGTATCCAATACGACTTGACGCATGATGCTTTGCTTCGCTTATACCTTGGTTGGCCAATTGATCGGCGATTTCGTTTTCCCGATGACCGCTGTGTCCTTTAATCCAGTGCCACTGCACTTTATGGCGCGCAGTGCATTCGTCGAGCTGCTGCCATAAATCCTGATTCTTTACCGGCTTTTTGTCGGACGTCCGCCATTGATTGAGCTTCCAGCGCGGTAGCCATTCGGTAATACCCTTGCGGACATATTGAGAGTCGGTGGTCAGCGCCACCTCGCAGGGTTGTTTCAGCGCCTGGAGAGCGCGAATCGCGGCGGTGAGTTCCATGCGGTTATTAGTGGTTTCCGCTTCCCCACCGTAAAGGGATTTTTCGACTGTGCCGTAACGCAGCAAAGCGCCCCAACCGCCTGGGCCGGGGTTACCTTTGCAGGCGCCATCGGTGAATATTTCGACTTTCTTCAAGTGGCAGTTAATTCCGAAGTTGCTTGTAATCGAGTCACTTGGCTGGGGTGGCTTTGGAACTCTTGATCAGCGCAAGCCGCGCGGCCGAGCGGGCGGAGAGTGCCTGTTTTGCAACTCGAAAACGCGGTTGCCGCGACCAGTCCGGTTTGATGGGTGTCAGGCAAGCGATATCCTTGCGGGCCACCAGACAATAAAAATTGCCGAAAGGAAGCTTCCAACGCTGCAGCATCCGGTTAATCCGGGTGGAATACACCAGATAAGGGCGATGCTGCACCGGCAGGTTGTAGATGCCGTCCTGGGTGCGCAGTGTATTGCAATCGAGAAACTGCAGCCAGTCAGTGATACGCGACTTGCGCAAGCTGTTGCGCTTCCAAATGGGGCTGCGGCTAAACAATTGGGCGATAGGTTTGATCATGCCCATCAGACTGACGGGGTTAAAACCGAAAATGATGATGTAACCACGCGGAATCGTAACTCGGCTGGCTTCGCGCAGAACCTGATGCGGATTGTGGGAGAACTCCAGGACATGGTGGAGGATTGTCACATCCACTGATTCATCTTCCAACGGCAATGCGTCCAATGAGCTGTATGCGGCGACTTGGGAGTCATCGCCGGGGGACCCTGCGCCCACCGCGAAACAGTGGCAAATACGGCTATCCTGAAATAACTGGATCCGGCGGTTGATGCTCAGCTGCATCAGGTGGTAGCCGAACATGCAGCTCAGCTCACGATCCAGAATGCGTTGCTCCTCGCGCAGCAACTGCCGGCCAAGGGGTGTTTCGAACCACTCTTCAAGGGCGGCGATACTTGCATCCAGATCGGGAACCCGCTGGCGATTACGTATCGACGACATGCTTTTGCGCAAGATGGACATGGCGCACCTCCAATCCGATAAGCCCCTATTATGGACGAAAATGTCGACTTCGAGTTGCACAGGACACGTGCTCAGGCTAAAACCAAATTGCTGCTTTATTAAACAGACAGGCCCGGCGGAAGTGGAAAAATCGCTATCAGTTCACGCATCCCTGCAAACCCCGGACGTGGCCGACTGGCAGATCTCCGCTAAAATTCCGGCGACAAAACATTTCAACTTGATGACAATCCGCCAACAAAAGACTGCCAGATGCGAACCAAAACCAGCCTACTATTGTTGAGCATAGCCATCTGTAGCTGTGCCCGGCTCGAAACCCAGGTGCCGCCGGATACAGATGACACCTACTCGCTTCTCTCTCTGCCCAAACGATTGATACGCACCACCAGCCCCCCAAAACCCAGCCTCTCTGAGTGGCACTTTGAATCTCTGGCTCTTTGCCAAATCCGCGATACCGAACTGGAAGACTTCACCCTCCCCGTAAGCGTTAATCTCTGGGACCGAGTCAGAGACGGCTTCAGCATCACCCCCCAAATAAACCGCCGCATCCAGCAGGAAATCGAATGGTATGCCAAACACCCCAGCTATCTCGCGCGGGTATCGGAGCGGGCGGAAAAGTATCTCTTTTATGTCGTGGAGGAAATCGACAAACGCGGCATGCCCATGGAGCTTGCGCTGCTGCCCATTGTCGAGAGCGCATTCGACCCCTTTGCCTATTCCCCCGGTCGCGCTGCCGGAATGTGGCAGGTCATTCCGGGCACGGGCACCATGCTGGGCCTCAAACAGAATTGGTGGTATGACGGCCGCCGCGATGTTATGGCCTCCACCGACGCGGCGCTGACCTACCTGGAGCAACTCTACCGCCAGGTCGGCAATGACTGGCTGCTCGCCCTCGCCGCCTACAACAGTGGCGCGGGCAATGTGCAGAAGGCCATCAAGCGTAATAAGGCCAAAGGTCTGCCGACCGACTATTGGTCTCTGTCGCTGCCCCGGGAAACCGAAATGTACGTGCCGCGCCTGCTGGCACTGAAGGCGCTGGTGGAAAATCCGGATGTCTATGGCCTCTCTTTTTATCCCGTGGCCAACGAGCCCTACTTTATCTCCGTGGATGTGGGCGCGCAGATCGATTTGGCTCAAGCGGCCAACTGGGCGGAAATGTCCATGGAAGACCTCGCGGCACTGAACCCCGGCTTCAACCGTTGGGCGACAGACCCCGATGGCCCTCACCGCCTGCTGTTTCCCCGCAGTAAAGCTGGCAACTTTATCGAGAAGCTGGCGGAGACACCGCTGGAACAGCGTGTGGTTTGGGATCGCCATGAGATCAAACCTGGCGATACCCTCTCGTCCATCGCCAAGCGCTATCGCACCACTACCGAACTGCTGCAGTCGATCAACAAATTGCCCAACCACAACCTGCGCGCGGGAAGAACCCTGATGGTCCCCAAATCCGCAGCGAGTGCTGAGTTCTATAGCCACACAGCCGGTCAACGGCTGCAGCGCGTTCAAGCCAACGGCAAAGGCACCAAAGTAGAGTATCAAGTGCTTGCCGGCGACTCTCTCTGGCAGATCAGCCGCAAATTCAATATAGGCACCCGCCAACTGGCCAAGTGGAATGGTATGGCACCGGGTGACCCTATTTATCCTGGGCAGAAGCTGGTGATATGGCAGAAAACCAGCGTCAGCACTGCGGGGTCCAGCGATAACGAGCGCGCGGTCATCCGCAAACTCGCTTACAAGGTGCGCAAAGGGGATTCACTTTCCGCCATAGCGGACAAATTCAAAGTGCGGGTGGCGGACATCAAGGAGTGGAACAAGGTCGATCCCAACCGCCATTTAAAACCCGGCCAGCATCTGACCCTTTTCGTGGACGTTACCCGAATACAGTGAACCCCTCCCCCGTTCCGCGCCTCGGTCACACCGCGGCCGGGGGTCAGGCGGCACCTAAACGTCGGATAACGCCGTCCAGCCAGCGAGTTGGCAGCAAGCGTTTGAGCGATCCCATGACATAGGTCGGTGTGGTGACGTAATAACGCGGCCTCGGCCGCGGTTTCTCCAATGCCAGAATCAGCTTATCCACCACCGCAGACGCGGGCAGCGTAAATCTTGCCGCAGGACCTTGTTTGCTAAGCCGTTCGAGGGCCGCGCGATAGAGCGCTTGATGGCGACTGCCGTCCACGTCGATCTCCCGCTGAAATGTCGTCAGCGCGTTTTTGCGGAAATCGCTAAGAATCGGTCCTGGCTCAATCAATACCACCTTGACCGGGGTGCCGTGCAGCTCCAAGCGCAAAGTGTCGGTTAATCCTTCCAGCGCGAATTTGCTTGCCACATAGGCACCGCGGTTGAACATGCCGACCAAGCCCAGTACTGAGCTGTTCTGCACGATGCGCGCATCCGGCTGCTGCAGCAGTGCGGGTAGCAAACGGCAGGTCAGTTCATGAGTGCCAAATACATTGGTTTCGAACTGGCGCCGCAGAGCCGCTCTCGGCAAATCCTCAACTGCGCCCGGCAGACCATAAGCGCCATTGTTGAATAACGCGAAAATCTGTCCAGAGGTCTTATCCAGAACTTCATCGACTGCTTCGTTTATGGAATCGCTGGAAGCGAGATCCAGGACCAAAGCATCGGCAAAACCCTCGCGCTGGAGGCGTTCCACATCCGCTTGTTTACGGCAGGAGGCGAATACTCTATAGCCACGCTCTCGCAA
>JAEZGT010000015.1 GCA_023416875.1 Pseudomonadota bacterium | reverse complement strand
GCTGCTCAAAGGTGAAGATCCGCGGGCCAATCTCAAAAAAATTCAACAGCTGATTGGCATGCCGCAGCTGCTGGAATTGCAGCGCCAGGTCAATATGGTTAAGGCGAGCGACGCGGTGATTGATTATCTCCAGCGTCTTGTGGAACGCACCCGACGCGACAGCCATTTCGCTTATGGGTTGTCGCCGCGTGGTGCTATGGCATGGTTGCGCGCGGGCAAGTCCTGGGCGCTGATTCAGGGCAGGGAATATTTAGTTCCCGAAGATTTGCAGGCTGTGATGGGCGCAGTGGTGGGACACAGGGTTCACGGTCGCGAAAAAGTTGAGGATTTGCTGGATCATCTGCTGACGAGTGTCGACGTCATGGCGTGAGCACTATGCAGAACCGCTTACGCATCCCGACACTTTTTTTTCGCCAGCGCTTTTTTAACTGGATGGACAAGCGGCGCCTGCCGGCGAAGCGCCATTTTCTGCATCGAAAAAACCTCTATATCTTCCCTTCCATAACCGGTTTTGCATATCTGGTTTTGGTCATTGTTATCTGGTTGCTGGGAACCAACTATCAGAATAATTTGATTCTCGCACTGGCTTACATGCAAATCAGCGTGTTTATCCTCACCATCCTTAATACCTATAACAATATGGCGGGATTGCGCGTGGAATTTATTGGCGCAGAAGAGGGATTTGTCGGAGAAAAAATCGGGTTTAGATTTCTGTTCGCTACCAATAATCGCCGCGGTGCCCACTACATAACGGCACAATGGCTCGATGTGGATGCTGTTATCTTGGATTTCGAGCCGGGGCGGGAGCACATTGAAAATGTGTATGTCAGTGCATCCCAAAGAGGATGGTTGCGCCCTCGGCGCCTGCTGCTCAAAAGCACCTTCCCTATGGGGTTGTTGCGTTGTTGGACATGGTTGAATGTCGAGGCCGAAACACTGGTTTATCCGGCTCCAGTGGAATGCGAGCTTCCTGTCGGGATCGCCGCGCCGGAACAAGATGGAGGGCAGCATCTCCGGCTGGGCTCTGGCGACGAATTCGCAGGCTTTCGCACTTATAAGCCGGGTGATTCGCTGCGGCGTATCGCGTGGAAACACTATGCGCGGGATTTGGGTTTGTGGAGCAAGGATTACGGTGACGCGGTCACCTCGCAAACATGGTTGCAATGGAAAGATTTTTTTCGCGGTGATGCGGAGCTGGCACTGTCGCACTTATGTTTTTGGGCGGAAACATTCACTGAGCAGCAACGCATATTTGGTGTGAAACTTCCCGGCGTTGAAGTGGCGCCGGATAGCGGTATGGAGCATCGCCAAACCGTGCTGCGCGTACTGGCGGCCTTCGAGATCAGGTCATGAAGCTGTCTTCGTTGGAAAGAGACATGATTTTTCGCGGCAACTTGGTTTGGATGCTGAGTGCGCAGGCCATTTGTATTTTGCCGCTGCTGATCAAGTTGCCATTGTGGATTTGGGCGGTTTGGCTGCTGGCTTTATTTTGGCGTATACAAATTCATCTGGGACGATGGAAATTCCCTTCCACCTGGACCAAATTCGCGCTCGGTGTTGGCTGTGCCAGCGGTATTTACCTGACGTTTTCTGGTGTCCGCGGCGTCGAGCCGATGGTCGGATTTCTGGTCTGTTCCTTCATTCTCAAAATTATTGAGATGCGCACAAAAAAAGATGCGTTGATCGTTTTATTTATCGGCTTTATTGCCGTCGCCGCGCAATTTTTGTTTGCTCAAGATGTGGTGGCGGGTGTTTACGGTATTTTTTCGCTTTTTATTTTGCTAACGGCATGGCAGGCGGCGTTCTATTCCCGGCAAATATCCCTGCGGCAATATTTCCGCATCGGTGGTGTGCTGGTGCTGCAGGCAACACCTTTTATGATCATTTTGTTTGTGGTTATGCCGAGGTTGGCGCCTCTCTGGGCGGTCCCCGTTCCGCAAGGTAAAGGCAAGACTGGTTTTAGTGACACCCTTGAATTGGGCGATTTGGGCGAGCTGGTGCGTTCGCCTGAAGTGGCCTTCCGGGTAACTTTTTCTGGCGCTGCGCCGCTGCCACAGCAACTGTATTGGCGCGGATTGGTGCTGGATGATTTCGATGGGCATCGTTGGCAAACGGCTGGGATGCTGTCCCGCCCGATTGGCGACGAAGTGAGTAAGAATCTTGATGATGACGAGGTTCTGCGCTATTCCGTCATTATGGAGCCGCATCACTATCGTTGGTTGTTCACCCTGGATCCGGTGCTCGCTGCGAAATCGGCGCAGCTGCGGCTGGAATATGACGAAAGAGGCTTGCTTTCGGCCCGACGCCCGGTGGTAAACAAAGCAGAATACTCCGCTATTTCGCTCAAAGCGGCATTGCCTCCGGTTACCCCTTTGGCGGAATGGGAGAAACGAAGACTTACGCGGCTGCCAGAGGGCAGCAATCCGCGGGCGGCGGCACTGGCTGCACAGTGGCGGGCTGAAAATACCGTGCCACGCGAAATGGTCAGTCGCGCCCTGGAGATCTTTCATGGTGAATTTGTTTACACCATGCGTCCACCGCGGTTGGAGATCAATTCCATCGATAGCTTTTTGTTCGAATCCAAACGAGGATTTTGCGAACATTTCTCGAGCACTTTTGTTTTTTTGATGCGCGCCGCAGGATTACCAGCCCGTATTGTCGTGGGCTATCAGGGCGGGGAATACAATCAGCGCGAGGGCTATTTTGTTGTGCGTCAAAGTCACGCTCATGCGTGGGCGGAGGTTTGGATTGATGGTGTGGGTTGGCAAATGGTCGATCCCACAGCTGCGGTGGCGCCGTCACGTATTGAATCGGGAGTTGAAAATGCCCTGGGGGCGGATGAGCGCGAGCTAGTCGGTAGTGTGCGCTGGTCGAGTTCGCTTATGTACTCGCTCTATCAGCAGTGGGATGCCATTGGTTATAACTGGAACCGATGGGTGTTGAATTACGATAAAGATAGCCAGCGGAATCTTTTTAGTGACCTTCTCGGCGACGCGAGCCCATGGCGGGTTGGAGTCGCGTTTGGCCGGTCTGTTATAAACATAAGACGCAGCCGACGAAT
>JAEZGT010000393.1 GCA_023416875.1 Pseudomonadota bacterium | reverse complement strand
GAGATTTTTTCCACCCGCTGATCGCCAAACTGCAATGCAGTGATATCACCTTTAGGTTGCAGCAACCGATTATCCATCCAACTGTCCTGCTCCACCGGTAACGAAAACTCATCCAGCTTCACCGCATATATTTCGCTGGCGTTGGGTTTGCGCACATGCGCGTGACGGAAAGTCGGCGAGGTTCCCAAGATCAGCGAACCTACCTCTTTGCCACCTTGATGCACATGAATTTTGCGGCGGAATTTTTCCTCGGTAACTTCGAAGCGTTTGGCCGCGTCGGAACTGGTGGCCACTGCCCAGCCGCTGCGCAAGCCGGAGAGTTCATTCAGCAATTCCTCCATGCGCGTCTCAAGCACGGGCAGGCCGTCGCCTAATTGCCAACGACCGTCTTTTTTCTGCAGATCGATTTTGCCGTCGGGCGCGACGATTTCAATTTTGTCGAGCGCGGCCCGGTCGAATGCCAGCAGCGGTTCATTCTGCGCGATCGACTGGGTGTTTTGCGCATTGAACAACACCACTGCCAATACCACCTGCAAACCAAACAGGCCGGCGAGCCAGGGAATTTTCTTCGAGGATTTTTCGATTTTCGATATGTTCATGTCACCTCCCGATTAAGCCGCCAGCCACTGTTGATAACGCGCGTCGCGAGCGCGGTTCACATAGTGCAGGACCAGCCAGAGAATGAATAATCCGAGCAGCACCAGACCGTAATTCACGTATTCCCAGATCTGCTGCTCGCCGGCTTCCATAGGCGTCAATGTGCGGTTGAAATGACCGCGGGCGCGGATGCTGAGCAGGCCCTGATCCTCCAGCGCCCAGTCCGCCGCGTTAACCACCAACTGCAGGCTGTTCAGGTAATTGCCACCGTAGACGCTGCCCAACATTTGCACAACCTGATCGCTGAACATATCGGTGGAGGCAAATACAATAAGGCGCGCATTCTCAGATGAATGCTTCAGCACCGAATTGATGGGCTGGGGTTTCGCAGAGGCATTTTCCTCGCCTTCCGCCGGCGTCGACTGCGCCGTGGCGAGGGGAGAATCCTTGCCGGCAAAATGCGAGGTAAATTTGCCCTGCAGAGCTACTGCGAGCAGATGGCTCTTGCGTTCACCGGTTGCGGTATAGCCGTACTGCAACTGGGTAGCATTGGGAACCACTCCGCTGGTGTCACCCAACCAAGCGCGCTCGGTACTGCTCAGCAGCGGCGTTACGCTCAAGCCTTTGGTTTTTTCCTCGTCGAGGAGAATGGGTGAAGCCCAGGGCACAACAACCTGTGGCAGATCTGCAGTGACTGGCGAGTCCGTGTTGAGACCTTCGCCGCGCACATCGACAAAATATGGATAATCCACCAAGCGCATTTCCTGGAAGCGCATGCCGCCCACTTCGCGCACAGTAGGTACTGGGAAAGTGGAGTTTTGCGGATCGAGCACCAGTTCATTACCCATGTTCACGCCCATGCTGGACAGCCACTGACCGAGTTCGCTGGAATAATTTTCCAGCGTCATGCTGGTGCGGCTCATTTTCGCCGAATAGGGTGAAAGCGCAGCGATCACGGTGCCCCCACGCATCAGGAATTGGTCGATGGCATACAGCTGTTTATCGTCGGAAAGATCCGGTGCGGCCAATACCAGCAAATCGACATTGCCTTCCACGTGCCCGTCAGACAAATCTTCTCCGCTGACATTAAAATCCTGACGCAGCATTTCCTGCAGTGCGGTGAATTTCGGTTTGTCGGACATGGGCATGCCAAAGTGCTGTTGCGCACCGGCGTCGGACGGCGTCGCCACCGCGATGGTGCGGGTAAAGCCCTGCGCAAAACGCTTCACTCCGGCCTGCAGCGCGTTGCGGAAACTGCCAATGGTGTAATCGCCGAGAGGAATCTGAATCAATTGATCGCCATGCCCCAGTGCCACATAGAAGAAAAAGGGTTTGGGATCGATCAGGCCTGTAGCCATAGGTGCGAAACCATATTCCTCTGCAATGCGTCGACCTTCCGCGCCGCCATTGGCATCCGGGTCGATAAAGCGGGCGGTGAATTTGTCACCGGCCACTTTTTTGACGTCTTCAATTTCCTTTTCAATTGCTTTGCGCAACTCCACCAATTCAGGAGGCAGTTGGCTGTCGGCGGAAACATAAGCTTCCAATTCGACCGGACTTTTCAAACCAGCGTAAATATCGCCGCCGGATTGATATTCGTAGAGCACTTTTTTGATCACCCGGGTCACGTCGTATTCGGGATTGCGCAATTGCACCTTGATATCGGTATCGCCCTGGAATTTCACTTCAATCAAATCGTTGAAGCCCAGTACCTGATGGCGGTCGCCGTATTGCACCAACACGTCGAAATACGAATTAACCAAAGCCGCCTGATGGCGATCGTTGACGCGGAACGGAGTCGGTTTAATGTTAAAGCGGTTATTGGCTTCGTCCTCGATCTCAGGGCTCTCGGTGGGATCGACAATTTCCACACGTACGCGGCCCTTGCCGGCAATTTCATATTCGCGCAGCAAATCCTGTAATTGCGGCACCAAAGGCGCCAACAGAGGATGGGTTTTCTGCGTGAAATAACCCCGGATCAATACCGGCTCCTGTACTTGCGCGAGGTAGCCCTTGGTCGCGTCGGAAATGGAGTAAATATTGCCGCGCGTGGTATCCCAGCGCAGCGATGGGAGCTGACTCAGCCAAACATTCGCCACCAGCATATTGGCCACTACCAGCGCGGTGCCCCAGCGCCAAATACCGTGCAATTTGGCGTTGCCGTCGCTGGCCCAGCGGCCGCGCTCGAGAGCAAAAATATTCAGCGCCAGAAACGCCACGATCAGGCTCAAATAATAATAAAGATCGCGCATATCGAGCACGCCGCGAGTGATCGACTCAAACCGGGATCCCGTGCCTATGGCGCGCATCACTTCCGCAGTTTGATTGCCAAACAGATTGGTTAATACACCGGCGCCTACGACATAAAAAATACTGGCCAGCGCGACGGTCAAAATCAGGCTGACAATCTGGTTATCACAACGCGCGGAAATAAATAATCCCATGCTGATGTAGGCACCGCCCAACAACAGCGCGGCAATATAGCCGGACCACACCGGACCCCAATCGACGTCACCTAAAAAGGAAACCGTGATTGGCAGAGGCAGAGTCAACAGCAGCGCCAGCGCCAACAGAATCCAACAGGCAAAGAATTTACCTACAACAAATTGCCACAGGGGCACAGGCTGGGTCAGCACATGCTCCAAGGTGCCGCTACGGCGCTCTTCGCTCCACATTTTCATGGTGAGCGCAGCTGATAGAAAAATCAGCAACAGGGGCATCCAGGAAAATAGCGGGCGCACGTCGGCGATATTACGGGCGAAAAAGGCTTCCACCCAGAAAAACACAAATAGGGAAATCAATAAGAAGGTGCACAGAAATAACCAGGCGATGGGTGCGCGGAAAAATTGACCCAATTCTTTGATGACAATATTACCGACCGCGTTTGTCGAATTATCACGCTGCATTTGCTATCCCCTCTGCTGAATTCAATTCGCGGAACAGCGTTTCCAGATCGCGCTGTTCCCGATGCAGTTGATAGAGTTCGCCGCCCCCTTCAATGATTTTGCGCGCAAGCCCGGCGCTGACACTGTTGGCCGTGCTCTGCTCGGCGAGTTTTATGCGGCACTCCGTGATAGTGCCCTGCTGTTGAAATTGAAAACCTTTGATGCCGACAGTCTCCTGCAGAATCGCCTGCAGCGCCGTTGCAGTCAGGGACGTGCGCACATTGAGCACACCAGCTTCGGTAAGCTCGTCGATACGGGAATCCAGCACCAAGCTGCCGCTGCGCACCATCAGCACGCGGTCACACACGACTTCAACCTCAGACAGAATGTGCGTGGAAATAATGACGGTGGTGGTTTCCGCGAGTTTGCGGATCAACTCGCGCATTTGTAGGGTTTGGGTGGGATCGAGACCGTTAGTGGGCTCATCAAGTACGAGTACCTTGGGATTACCTAGCAGCGCCTGAGCTACGCCGACACGTTGTTTCAAACCCCGGGAGAGGGAGCCGATTTTATCCATAGCGCGGCTGCGCAAATCGGTGGCGTCCAGCACCCGGCGTATCTCCGCCGCCTGTTGTCCCAGTGATATGCCGCGTAGACTAGCGGCGTATTCCAAATAGCTCACGATCGTCATCTCGGGATAAACCGGCAGATTTTCCGGCAGATAACCTATATAAGACTGAGTGAGCTTGGTGTCCTGGGCGACGTTGATACCGTTGATGGTCACGCTGCCGGAGCTCGGTTCAAGATAGCCACACATCATTTTCATGATGGTGGTCTTACCGGCCCCATTGGGACCCAATAGGCCGATAACTTCGCCCTGTGAAATGGTGAAACTCACATCCCGGACAGCGTGGAGG
>JAEZGT010000388.1 GCA_023416875.1 Pseudomonadota bacterium | reverse complement strand
ATGATAGGGTGGTGTTTGCTGTGACGGGCAGCGTCGACGAGCGGCGCAAAGATTACGATGTGCTATTTCATGCGCTCACCGAGCTGAAAAAAGCGCGCCCGGAATGTCGCATGGAAATGATTTTTCTCGGTTGGGCAAAGCACGAGCGGGCAAAAAAAGTGTTGCAGCGGTTTGCTGCACTTGCAGATGACCAACTTATACTCACCAGTTTTTGCAGCTATGTGTCGGATGACGATTTTGCTGAGCAGATGGCGCGGGTTCATTTTCTTATCGCACCGATGAAATTGAGCGCGTGCCATAAAATTCATCGGGAATTTTACGGGCAGACCAAAATTTCCGGATTGGAAAACGACTCAGTGCGCTATCGCAAACCGGTGATTGTGCCGCAGGACTACACCTTGCCAAAGGACCTCAACCGCATCGCGCTCGCATACTCAGACGGGCGTTCGCTTTGCGATGCCATGATCAAAATGATTGACGAGGATCACTGGCGCACGCTGACTGATCGCTTTAACGATCTGCATAATTACAAGCGCGCTGCGATTGCGGCGAATTTTTATGAGTTGCTGCAAAAGCTTACACGCAAGAGTCAACCGGCTTCCCAACCAGTTCCCGCATTTGGCGGTCATTTGTGAATGACGCCATCCCTTTGGTTTCGGTGGTCATCCCTGTCTACAACGTCGAAGCCTTCCTGCATCAGTGTTTGAGATCCGTCGCTGCTCAGTCCTTCACCAATCTGGAAATGATTTGTGTAATCGACGGCGCTACGGATGACTCGGAAACCATTGCCCGGGAGTTCGCTCTGGCAGAACCGCGCTGTCGCGTGATCAGCCAATCCAACCAAGGACTTTCCGCCGCGCGTAATACCGGTGTGATGGCGGCACGCGGGCGCTGGATTTTTTTTCTCGATTCCGATGACTGGATGCCACCCACCGCATTGCAGGTTTTAGTTGCCGCCACCGATCACCCCGGCGCCATGGTTGTGAGTGGCGCGGTGATGGAATGGTGGGAAGAATCCGGCCAGCAGAAGCCCTATAAAAAGCCGGAAAAACGTGCCACCGGTCGCTTGCACCTGCACCGCCAGGATTTTTTTGCATTGGAAACCATGGCGTGGAATAAGCTGTATCCACGTGAGTGGCTGCAGGAGTGTCTTTTTGTTCCGGGGCTTATACACGAAGATCTGGAATTTTATTGGCGTTTTTTTTCCGCTCATCCCGAGGTCTATGCAGTGCCGGATGTGGTGGTGTATTACCGTCGTCGCGCCGGCACTTTGAGCCAACAGAAATCCTACGATCAATCCTATCAGGACCATTACATCCGTATTGTTGACAGCGCTTTCGCTGCAGTGCCCGCGCATAGGCTTCTGCGGTATCACGCTGGCAGACAGGCACTGAAGTATCTCAAATATCTGCGCGAAAAAGACGCGGCTTGTGACCGTTATGAAACCCACATCCGTCAACGTTACGGCGTGCGGGATACAAAGGCTTACCGGTTTCAGCTATCGTTGAAAAAATGGCTGTGGCGCTGACGGCGCCACTTGTCTTTTTATTAATCGATTTGCCTGTTTATTAAGCGCAAGCGGAAACGATTTTACTGTTAATTTCCTGACGCAATTCTTGCGCTGTTTTAGCTTCTGTCTACAATACCCGCCTTTCGCTCAGAGCTGCTGTGTTTTTGCCGTTGATTAGCATCAATAATCTGGCAAAAACGCTGAACATATGTAGCCAAATTTATAAATTTGGCTAATGTATTCATCAAAGATCTTGAGCGGAATAGACGCTGATATCTTTGGCATTAATCGCAGATTGTTTATTTCGTTTTGGCAAGATGAAGTCGTTTGCGAGATGCCGCCGCAAAAATCTGTTGAATCTGAGCATTTTTGCGATGGCTCTAAGAATGCAGCATTAGGGGTTTTTTATTTAACTAAAACAAAGGGCACATTATGAAAAAACTAGGACTCAATCCATTAAGCGTTGCAATCATGTCGGCAAGTCTGGCCGGAATCGCTTTGCCGGCTGTTGGGGCGGAAGTCAACACCACTTTTAAGGTGGGCGGCTTTGTCAAACTAGATGCTATTTCCAGCGGCTATAGCGATGGTTATATGGATCCGGGCGCGCTCGGCCGGGACTTTTATATCCCCGGCTCCATCCCTGTAGGCGCCGAAGGCGAAGGCCGTGATATGGACTTTCACGCCAAGTCATCCCGCCTGAATATGGAATCGGTGATGACGGTCGACGGGCAGAAAGTTGTTGGCTTCATCGAATTCGATTTCCTCACCGCCGACGGCAATGAGCGCACAACCAACGCCTATCAGCCGCAACTGCGCCACGCCTACCTGACCTATGACAAATGGCTTTTTGGTCAGACCTGGTCTACGTTTCAAAATGTAGGCGCGCTGCCGGAAATGCTTGATTTTATCGGTCCTACCGATGGCACCGTGTTCGTGCGTCAGGCGCAAGTGCGTTACACCCGTGGACCCTGGCAGTTTTCTATGGAAAACCCCGAAACCACTTACGGAAATTCACCCGCGCCTTCGGACGATGGCCTGCTCCCCGATCTGGTGGCCCGTTATAACTTCGCGGGTGATTGGGGCTCATTGTCCATCGCCGGTATCTACCGCGATTTGACTGTGGAATTAACGGACGATGGTGGGCAGACCTACGCCGAGGAGAACACGGCGGGTTACGGTGTGAGCGTTGCGGGTAAATTCGGTTTTGGTGAAGACGATCTGCGCTTTATGGTGACTACCGGTAGTGGTTTGGGTCGTTATGTGGGTTTGAATGCGGTTAGCGATGTGATGCTGGATGCGGCGGACGAGGATCTGGAAACCATCGACATATTGTCAGCGATGATTTCCTACCGTCATGTATGGAATGAGAAGTGGCGCTCCAACATCAGCTTGGCCACTTTGAACGCCGACCATGACGTTGCATTGACCGGCGCTGCTGTGACCAAGCGCACGCAGAGTTTGCATGCGAACCTGCTGCATTCGCCTTTCGCCAGATTGACCCTGGGTGTGGAATTGACCTACGCCAAACGCGAGTTGGAAAACTCCTTGGACGGCACTATGAATCGCGTGCAGTTCTCGGCGAAGTACGATTTGTAATTCTGGTGTTTGAGAGGGCACGCCACCCGGCGTGTCCGTTGTTGCGAGATGTACGGCCATGTTGTTTTTGAATATGAAGTACCTGGTTGTTCTCGGCGTCGTTATGGCCGCACAGTCGCTGTTGCTGCTATTGGAGATGCCGGGTTGGCTCAATATCGCGGTACTTACGTCAGTGGTCGCTGGCGGACTTTATTGGACGCGACCAACGGTTGGCGATGTGCCGGCAGAAGATAGCGGAGAACACAAGGCCGGGCGCATCGCTGTGGATATCTCCCAGGCGACGTCCAAAATCGCCACTGGCGCTGCAGAGGTGTCGTACTACATCGATGGACTCGTCAAGGACATTAAACACAGCGGCAACGAATCCGCAGAAATCGTCGATGCCAGCCGCAATCTCACCGTTACCAGCGGTGAATTGAACAGCAATCTCCAAACCATTACCCAAACGATCAACCAAACTGCCAGCGCCTGCCAAACGGCGGATTTGCGTTTGCAAGGCGGGGTGGCGGATATGACCCGACTCACCACGTCGGTGAGCAATGCCGCTCAGCAGCTGCAACAATTGCGCACCAGCGCTGACAATATTCAGCGGATTACCGAAGTCATCAACAACCTCGCGGGGCAAACCAATTTGCTTGCGCTCAATGCTGCCATCGAGGCCGCGCGGGCGGGCGAGCAGGGGCGCGGTTTCGCCGTCGTAGCCGACGAGGTGCGCGCACTGGCGGGCAAAACGGCGGAGGCCACCCGTGATATCGCTACCATGCTCAAAGATATCCATGACCAGAGTCAGCAGGCCACCTGCCTGATGACCGAACTCCAGAAATCCAGCGAGCATGTAAAAGCGGAGTTGCAACAGGTGGCCGGCGGGTTCAATTCGATCAACCAGGAGATTCGCGATTCCTCCCACGCGTTGGAGCAAATTGAACAGGCGAGCAGTGGCCTGGAGGGCACCAGCGGTCGCATCAGCCAAGCCATTACCCGCATCAACACCGCGCTGAATGATATTGAGCACAAAACCCAGACAATCGGTGATCGCGCTTTAGTGGTGTCGGTGGAGACGGAAACCATTTACGCCGATCTCGCGCAGGTTAACGACGACCTGTTTTTTTCTCCGGTCATGCGTGAAGCGGTTTTGGCAGCGCGGGAAATCAGTCAACTATTCGCCAAGGCATTGGAAGAGGGGCGCCTGACGTTAACGGAATTGTTT
>JAEZGT010000357.1 GCA_023416875.1 Pseudomonadota bacterium | reverse complement strand
GGCATGGGATGGGTGTTGCCGAAGCGGTGGCCGGAGGAGAGCGGCTGGCAATATGAAAGATGGTTGATGCTTGCGCAAGAGGTGATGTGGCGCCCACTAGCCGGGGCGCCCGGTTGGTCCGGTTATTCCGACTTCTGGTGGAACGGCGCGAACCAGCAAATGATGAACGAGGGAATGGTGGCCAACATGACAAACACGAAGTAGCCGATATAACCCATCTTTTGCTGCAACAGGCCACTGACCATACCGGTCAGCATCATGCACAGGCCCATCAACGCGGTACCGAATGCGTAGTGAGTGGTGGCGTATTTGCCTGGCGCCATCTGCTGCATCAGATAGATCATGAAGCCCACAGAGCCGACACCGAAAAAGAATTGCTCGATGATCACCCCGGCTGCGACTAAGACGTAGCTCTCGGGTTGATAGATGGCGAGCAGCAGGAAGGTGACGTTGGGAACGTTGATGCAGATGCACAGAGGAAACAAGGCTTTTTGCAGGCCTTTTTTGGCCACGTAAGCACCGCCGATCAGAGAGCCGATCAGCAGCGCGACCAGGCCGAGGGTTCCATAGATGAGGCCGAACTCCTGGTTGGTCATGGCGAGGCCGCCATTTTCCATCGAGTCTTTCATAAACAGCATGCTGGGCGCGTTGAGGAAGCCGAAGCTGACGCGGAACAGCAGGGCAAATCCGATCATCAGCCAGATGCCTTTTTTCTGGAAAAAGGTTACGAAGGCGTCGACCAGGGTTTTAACCGCTTCGCCTGGGCTACTGGGGGTATTTTCTGCGCGTGAGCCGTCGGGCATAACGCGCCAGTGCCACGCGGCCATTACCAACATAATCACCCCCATCAGCAGAAACACCACTTGCCAGGACTGGGTCCACTCCGCGCCACTGACATGAGGGTCATGCCCGAAGACATACTGGTGCAACAGACCGCTCGACACCACCATCACGCTCATCATGGCGAGTTTGCCGAGGTTCCAGCTCAAGCTTTGCCAGCCGCAGTAAAGCGCCTGGGACTTGCCGTCGAGGGAGGTTACATACACCCCGTCGGTGGTGATGTCTTGTGCGGCGCCCAGGAAGGACAGAATCCAGAAGAAGCCCAGCATCACGGTGATGTAGCTCGGCAGATTCATGCTCAGGGCGACACCGATAAAGCCCAAACCGAGCAGTATTTGGGTCAGGAGAACAAAGAATTTTTTGGTTTTATACATTTCCAGGAAAGCGGCATACAGCGGTTTGATGGTGTATGCCAGGCCGAGTGCACTGGCGTAGCCGGCGGCTTTGGCGTTGTCCATACCCAGGTTGCTGAACATCACGACAGCAGCGGCAGTCAGCATGTTGTAGGTCAGGGCCATGGTGAAGTAGCCGGTGGGAACCCACAGCAGGGGATGGCGGGCGGGCGGAGCGGACGCCGGCGTATCGGTGTAGGCGGGCGTTTCAGGGCGTGCAGTCGTAGTCATTATTGTTGAGCCTTATTGATCAAAATTTACATCTGAAGCCACTGCAATGACTTCATTCCGGGGCGGTTGGCTGGTCCGGCGGGTCATTCTAGCGGATGCTGCCGCGCTTGCAGCGGGTTATTTTTTGAACCTGTCGCGAAATTCCGCGAAATATTTGCGCAATAAATGCGAGGTGACATTACCAGCAAATGCGGGGTGGAGCACTACCAGCGCTCGATGGTGTCCGGGAATCGCTGGCGATCCTGATCCGTGGCGCGGTCCCGGCATTCTCCGCGCATCCGGCGGGTGGTCTCGCCGGCGTAGCGTCCGAGCAGCACATAACCGTCTCTGCAGTAGCCGGACTGCTCCATCACCTCATCCAACATCTTCTGCATATGCTTACTGGACAAGGCTTTTTGCTGCTTGGGCGTCCGGCCATTGCTGCCGGGCATTGCCAGTACATCCACAGGCATCGGAAAGATCACTTCAAACAGCTTGAGACCACCTTCCGTTATGCGCGTTTGCATAGGCAGTGGCGCTTCCGACTTGCCCCGATGGATGCAGCCGCTCAGGCCGAGCAAAAGGAGCAGGCAGAGCAAAGCGGGAATCAGGTTGGGGCGGTTGAAAGTCATGGCTGCGAGGGCTCCGGCATAGATCGAGTGACGCGAATATAACCCATAAGCCCCGTTTCCATGTGCTCAATGACGTGGCAGTGGAACATCCAGTCCCCTGGGTTATCCGCCACTATGGCCACCTCGGCGCGCTCATTCTTGTCCAGCAGCAGGGTGTCCGTGTGATAGGGAGTGAGGTCGCGCAGGTTGGACCGCAGCACTGTAAAGGTAAATCCATGCAGATGGATGGGATGGAAATGCTGTGAGGCGTTGTACAGTTCGAAGATATAAGTCTTGCCCAGCCGCAATGTCGCCAGCGGCTCCGGCAGATGGTGATGGGTGTGATCGGCCCAGGCGCGTTTGTTGATGGCCCAGAATATGGGATCCGTCTGGCCGTCCGCACCCACGGGTGAGAGCGCGCCGGCCCATTCGAAAATCAGCGGAATGCGGATGGCGTTGGCCAAGTCCAGCGCGGGAATTGGATTCAGCGGCAACGTCGGAACCGGTCGCGCTGGCAGGTCGGCGGCGGTCACCTCCAGCTCGCACAAGCTGAAGGCGAATTGCCCTTTGCGGTCGAGGATATGGTAAATGCCCGGCTCCCGTGGCACCTCGATAGCGAGATCGACACGCATACCGGCGCCGAGGGGATGGCTTTGCAGAGGCGCCGGCGCGAGCGGATTGCCTTCGACGGCGATGACCTGCGCTGGCACATCCGCGCCTATATTGAACACGCGGGTGTTGTCCACATTGGCAATGCGCAGACGCACCACGCTGCCTGCAGACAGGGAAAGCCGTTCCGACGCTTTCCCGTTCACCGTGGCGTGATTGCCGAGAGTGCCGTGGCGCGCCGCTGCCCGGTGGCTGGTAAAGGCCGCAAAACTTCCGTCCGGGTTGAGATGCCAGTCCTTGAGCACGAGGCTGAGGTCCTGATCGAACGCGACCGGCGTCTCCTCCTCGACGATCAACAATCCTACCAATCCGCGGCTGAGTTGCTGCAGGCTGTTGAAATGAGGGTGATACCAGAAGGTGCCGGCATCGGGGCAGGTGAATTCATAAACGAAGGTGCCGCCGGGTGGAATCGGCTCCTGGGTCAAACCCGGTACACCGTCCGCCGCGTTGTGCAAACGGATACCGTGCCAGTGAATGGTGGTCGGTTCCGGCAATTGGTTACGTACCAGAATCCGCACCGGGCGGTTCTGCCGCACCCGCAAGGTCGTGCCGGGGAATTCGCCGTTAAAGGTCCAGGCCGGCGTCTCAGTCCCTGGCAGCAACGAGATCATCTGTGGCTTGAGAGTCAGCTCGTGATCGTAGGTCTGGCGCTGCGGTCGATGGGCGCAGGCGCTCAGGGCCAAGCTGCCGCCGAGGCCCAAAACGGTCTGCAGACAGCGGCGGCGGGTCAGGGGTGGAAACATAATAAGAAGAAACCTTTAAACCAGGATCAGGCGTTTTAAAACCAAGATCAGGTGCTTTAAACCAAGATCAGGTGGTTTAAACCAGGATTAGGTGATTGTCCCAGCGCAGACTCGCGCTGCGGGAGACCAGCTCCAGCTGGGGCTCCGGCTGCAGGCGCAGATAGACCATCTGACCGAGCCCATTACTCACCAGAAAACTATCTTGCTCCGGCACCCAGCTGGCGCCGGCGACATCGCGCACGGGAAAGCTGCGGATATGGCGATTGTCCGCCATATTCCAGAGCGAAATGCTATTGCCGCGCGGAGTAGTGCTCAGGGCCAGCCGGCCATCAGCGGACAGCGCCATGCTGGCGATGTATTGATTCATCCGCCGCCACTCCGAGGCACTGGCATCGAAGGCGCGCAACTCGCCGCCCAAGCGGTGCTGAAATACCAGAGGGTTGGGATGTTCGAGGCCGCTGGTTTGATCCTGCGCGCCGATTACCACCGCTCCATCAGAACTCACCGCCAGATGGCGCAGGCTGATTTGATGATGGGACGGGCGCAACTGCTCCAGTAACTTGCCGGAATCCAACTGCAGGTACGC
>JAEZGT010000341.1 GCA_023416875.1 Pseudomonadota bacterium | reverse complement strand
ACGTTTGAGCTGCTTGCCGATCTTGCGAGTCAGTTCTTCTGAGGTGAAGGGTTTGGACAAATAATCGCTGACACCCGCCTCAACTGCGGCCATCACATGATTGCGATCGCCGCGACTGGTGATCATGACAAAAGGGGTGTCGCTGTAGCGCGGCTGCGTGCGCACCCAGCGCAGCAATTCTTCGCCGGACATTTCTGGCATTTCCCAGTCGGACAAAATCAGATCGGCGCCTTTGCTTTTGACCAATCCCATGGCGCGGGCACCGTCCGGCGCTTCCAATAATTCCGCTGTGGGTACCAGTTGCCGCACGGTGCGTTTGACCATGTCGCGGACGAATACAGCATCGTCCACCACCAAGACCTTCAAGGACATCAGCATCTCCCCCGGCTCTACCTCAGCTATTGCGCATGTCCCGCCGGATAACGTGTGAAATGTGCGAAGGCCGCGTTGAGCCTTCAGATCCATTTACTATAGGTCGTCATCCGCGGGTGCGCTCGCTCGGCGGAATTTTGCGGGAAGATTATTCCGGCGCTAGGATCGCTTGCCACCAGTTGAGCGGCGTTACGCCGTCTTCGGCATCGTAGACGTTGCCGTAAAACCACGCGCTGTCCGGCGTCATGCAAGCATTCAATACCGCTTCTATGGCGTTGAAGCCGCAGCTCACGTGAATGCTGTAAACCAAGACTCGCGGGTTTTCCAGATCCAGCTGGCCGCCGAGCTTTTCCAATTCCGGGGTGATGGCGTCGTCGAGGGCGCGTATATCGCCTCGGGAAAATACCCGGATACAGAGATTGCCGCTGTGCTGGCGCAGCTCAAACTGGCCGCTTTCCCGGTTCACTTTGATCAAATCCCCGCGCGCCAGACCTTTAACGAAGGCGGGGGACTGAACGAGGCGACACTCATTCTGCTCATTGATTTCCACGGGAATCCGCTCCACCACGGGCTTTCCCTGAGAATCCCGGCCCGCGAACAATTCAATAACTTGTGCGGTCTGCATAATGACGGCGTTTCCTGGTTAAAATGGCCGCGCATTATAACGGCAACCGATGATTATCCCAGTTGCTTCACAGTGACGCTCATTAAGGAGTCAACATGAATTCAATCTCGCGCTGTTTTCTCGTGGGTCTTATGGCGGTGATGACGGCCTGCGCGGTCAATCCGGTGACAGGCAAAAAAGAACTTTCTCTGATGAGTGCCGAGCAAGAGGTTGCCCAAGGGGCACAACTCTACGGTGATTATCAGCAGCAGCAGGGCGGCCGCTATACGGTGGACCCGGAGCTGACACTCTACGTGAAAAGCGTTGGGCAAAAGCTCGCCAGAGTTAGCGACCGTGCGGATCTCCCTTATGAGTTTGTGGTGCTCAATAACAGTGTCCCCAACGCCTGGGCGCTGCCCGGCGGCAAGATCGCCATCAATCGCGGCCTGCTAACGCTGCTGCAAGACGAAGCGCAACTGGCGGCGGTGCTCGGACACGAGATCGTTCACGCCGCCGCGCGCCACTCCGCACGTCAGATGACACGCGCCACTCTACTCAATGTCGGTTTGATGGCCGCCGGTGTCGCAGCCCAGGGCACCGATTATGGTGACTGGATCATGGCTGGAGCCGGCGTTGGCGCCAATGCCTATCAAGCTCACTACGGCCGCGATCAGGAATTGGAAGCCGATAAATTTGGTGTGCAATACATGGTGAAGGCCGGCTACGACGCCCGCGGTGCTGTGGAGTTGCAGGAGACCTTTGTGAAACTGTCCGAAGGGCAGCAGCGTGGATTTATGGAAAATCTGTTTGCCAGTCACCCGCCGTCGCAAGAGCGCGTGGACCGCAACCGCGAACTGGCGGCTGCCCACTCCGGTGGCACGCGCAACAAGTCGGCTTACCAGGCAGCTATTCGCCAGTTGACTCGCGATGAAGCCGCTTATAAAGCCCACGACCAGGCTCTGGCGGCGGCGCAGAAAAATGATTTCGCTGCGGCCTCGAGTTTTATCGACAAAGCCATTCAACAGCAGCCAAAAGAAAGTCTGTTTTTTATCACCAAGGGGCAGCTGAAAATGGCGCAAAAGGATGATGCCGCAGCGCTGCAAGCATTCCAGCAAGCGTCCAAACTGAATCCTGAGTATTACCTCGGATTTCTCGGCGCCGGCATTTTGCAGAAAAAAGCCGGTCAGAGCGCCGCTGCCAACACGTCGCTGCAATCGAGCATGAAACTGCTGGCAACACCTCTCGCCGCTTATCATTTAGGCGAACTGTCACTAGCGGCCGGTGATCGCAACAGTGCGCGTTCTTATTTTGAGTTTGCCGCGCAGGGCACCGGTGAAGTTGCCGAAGCAGCCAAGGCTCAGCTGAGCAAATTAGCGCAAAACTAATGCACTAAACCCGCCGCTTTCGCGGCGGGTTTTCATTGGTCACAACACTTCTTAAATTTCTTACCGCTGCCACACCAGCAGGGATCGTTGCGCTGAAATTTGATGGTCGGTAAATGCACACCGTCTACATAAAACCAGCGCTCATTTTTGCGGATAAAATTCGAACGTTCGTGTAATTGCGCAGCGCCACGGCCATCGCGATAAAACGCAATAAATTCCACCACTCCAGCATCACCGAACTCGCTTGCATTGAGTACATTGAGCTTCAGCCATTGAGTGTTAGCGATGGTTGCGCGGATTTGTTTTTCCGCGTTCGATGATGGCGTAATCCCTAAATGCGTTTGTAGGAGATATTCCACGTTGCCTTCACAAAAAGCACTGTAGCGGCTGCGCATCAGCGCCTCGGGTGTAGCCGCAAACTGGTCGCCGCGAAGCAGAGGATAGCAGCAGTCGGCAAAAGCCTTGCGACTGCAGCAATGGCAAATGTTGGACATTCTTAAATTCGCTTTAGTGACGCAGGGAGCGGGTGCCATCGCCTGTCTGGGTGTGGATGATCTGGTCGCCGTTGTTCCGCATATTGAAAACCAATTCGCCAGCTTTCTGCATCATATCTTCGATAGTGGTTTGTTTTTCTGGGGTGACTGAATAAATTCCAATGCTCACGGAAATATTATGCAAACCACCGGAAAAATCCTTTATCTGCTGCGCGCGGACATCGCGTTTCAGCAAGTGCGCCCGCTCGTAAACCCGCTGATCGTCATCTTCGATGCAGATAATGGCAAATTCATCATCACCCATACGAATGGCAATATCGGTGGCCCGGCAAAAATAATTACGGATAACGTCAGCCACACGAATCAGGCATTCATCGCCGAGGGCTTGGCCGCCAATGGTGTTCAGTACGCGGAAACTGTCTACGTCCACCAAAATAGCGTGCAAACGCAATTTTTCCCGTTTTGCCGCGCCCAACATAAATTCGCCGCGGGTACATAAATGGCCGCGATTTTTCAGTTGGGTAAGGTGGTCGGTTTCGTTGGTGTATTCAAGGCGTTTGCTCATTTCGCGGTACAGAACATTAACTTTGTCCAGCACGCTTTTGAGATATTCCTCCTGGGTGATGTCCTTATAAAAGCACAAAGCATAGTGGTTTTGTGCTTCCTGGAAAAATATCGTGCGCAGGGCTATCCAGATGCGTTTGCCGTTTTTGGTTTGCAGGCGGATTTTGATTTCGCTACTGCTTTTTTGTCGCAGTGCGTCGACAAAAAATTGCCTCGCTTCATCGTCCGGACTGTTCTGCAAAGGAGATGCGCATCCGCTTCCGGAAATCTCGGCAAGGGTATGCTCAGTCATCTGCAAAAAAACGGGATTAGCAAAAATAATTGACGTGGTTTCGTCTTTTATTTCGGCTACGACCAAGCCGTCGTTTGTTGCCGCCAACACGGCATTAATCAATTCTGCAGACACCATATTCCTCACCCTTTTCTCACGCATTTAACCCCAGTGGGTGGCACGAGAACCCGCCAATTTATACAGTAGACCAGCCCTTTAAAGAGATAAAGCTGAAGTGCCCGCTAACCTACGAGCGGTAGCGTACTATAACTTTTTTAACTGGTTATACCTAATGGAGGGGTGGGCTGGATATAAAAATGCGGATTTTGGGGCAAGGGTATTGGGTCAGTACTCATCGAGCACTGACCGAACAATGGAGATTAAGGCGAGGTGGTGCAGGTGCCGAGAGAGGTTTCACTCACTTTCAGAGAAAAGTTTTTACTGCCTTCAGCGCCGCTTGCCAGATGCCTGGTGCGCAAGCTGAATTGATAATCGCCATCGGGGAGCGGTGTTTCAATTCCCAATGTCTGCATAGTGATGAATTCTCTTTTTACGCTATCAAACAATTGGCCGAGGGTATTGCTGTCGCTACCAAAAAAATATTGTCCTCGATTTTGGTCAGCCAAGCTTTTCAGATCGCGTTTACCTTGTTCACCGAGCTGTTCGCCAAAGGCAATAACATATACGCGCAAATTGGGTACTTCAGCGAGATGAGCTTTGACATCCGCTACACCAGTTGTTGGGTAGCCGCGGTAGGTCCAGTGCAATAAGCCATTCAAATCACCCTCACCACTTTGTGCGCTGTTATTAAAATAACTGTGATTGTCGTCGCCGTCGGAAAAAATAAGCATGACATGCTGATCCCGAGCGCCTGCGGCTATGTTATTTGCATAAAGTTCTTCATGAACTCCGATGGTGTAATCCACGGCTTTCCACAGGCCAGTGAAATCGCCTGCCACTGGTTGTGGAATATCGTTGATATTGTTGATCGACCATTTTTCTCCCCGGTTATTTGGCTCTGGCCGGAAAATTACGTCGTTAAACCAAGTCAGCTCCCAATGAAATTGCGCATCGTTCGCCGCCCATGCTTCTTGAATACCTTGCAACACAT
>JAEZGT010000178.1 GCA_023416875.1 Pseudomonadota bacterium | reverse complement strand
CCGTCCATGGTCGCGGCTCGCCCCGCATCGGCGTTTTGGTCGAGGAAACTGAAACCAAAAATACCGAGCAAGTCGGGATTTTCCGACAGTTTGGGCACGATCAAATTGTCGTTTTCACCGGCTTCGATAAATGCGCCGTCTTCACGCACACCATGGCAAATGGCTTTGTAACGGGCACTATCGCTTTTTTCCAAGCCGGCAATCCAAGGAAATGCTTTGCAGCCACCTTCCATCGCCAGTTCGACAAAGGCGTCACGCGTGCCGGAAGTCGGTGGCGGTCCCATTACGGAAATGGCTTTGGCGGGTAATTGGGGATTGACGTCTTTCCAGGTTTTATAGGGATTGGCAATCAATTGTTCGCTGCCTTTCGGATCCGGCACCACCTTGGCAAGGGCCAGAAAAATATCCCTGCGGGAAAGCGCCATAGGCTCTGCTTTCTTGCTGTTGGCGATCACAATGCCGTCGTAGCCGATAAACACTTCCACTATGTCTTTTACGCCGCCGTCCTGGCAGGCTTTGAATTCGGATTCTTTGATGCGACGGGATGCGTTGGCGATATCCGGTGTACCTACACCGACGCCTTTACAAAATTCCTTAAAACCACCGCCAGTACCGGTGGGCTCCACCTTAGGGGCTTTTTGGCCAGTTTTAAGGCTGAAACGTTCAGCGACAACTTTGGAAAAAGGAAATACGGTGGAAGATCCGACAATCATGATGTGGTCACGACTATTGGCGAGACTGGAACCGGCGGTAAGAGTGCCGGCGGCGCAGGCGAGAGCGAGTAGAACTTTCTTCACGAATACCTCCAGGTTGACGGACCCGGCCGCGAAAGGCCGGATTTCAATGCCCGCCATCCTAGAGAGGATGTATGACAGTTTTGTGGCAGAAATAAGAAATTACGAAGACAGCGCCACGCGCGCAATTTCTGCGTCGCAACAAACGCAGCTGACGTGGTTATAATACCGGCCCGCCGGGATCCTCGAGCCTGTTGACGTTGCGTCCGCATGCCCGCCCTGCGGAACGTCAACAGGTCCAATAAAGACAATAAACTCATGCCCCTGTTATTCAATTTGTGCCAGACCATCGACGGGCGTTTAAGCGCCGTCTCGGTTGCCCTCGGCAAGGGAGTCGCTTGGCTTACCGCCGTTATGGCATTGACGACTGCACTGATTGTCGTCAACCGCGCGCTCTTCAATACCGGCTCGGTGACCGCCCAGGATTCCGTCACTTATATGCACGCCTTGGTTCTCATGTGCGCCAGCGCCTACACCATGCGCTGCGACGGTCATGTGCGTGTGGATATCTTTTATCGTCGCTACTCGCCGCTACAAAAAGCGTGGCTGGACGCCCTCGGCATCCTGCTGCTGTTGCTGCCTTTTTGTGTTTTCACGATTGTGGTCAGCTGGAATTATGTAACCTCCGCCTGGGCTATCCGCGAAGGCTCCGTCGATGCCGGCGGCATTCCCGGAGTCTTCATTCTGAAAACACTGATTCCTCTTAACGCAGCAACGCTCGCGCTGCAGGGGCTCGCCGATATGATGCGGCGGTTGGCCGTCCTCACCTACGTAACTGAGCCCGAGTTGACCGACCATGAGTGACGCCCTGCCGCTGTTGATGTTTCTGACGGTGTGCGCCGTTCTGATGCTGGGTTATCCGGTGGCCTTTACTCTGGCCGGAGTTGCGCTCTGGTTTGCCGGCATCGGTATTTTGCTCGGCCATTTTGATGCGCAGTTGTTGCTCGCCTACCCGGACCGGGTATTGGGCGTGATGACCAATGGCACCCTGATCGCAGTACCGCTGTTTGTTTTTATGGGCGTGGTGCTGGAACGCTCCAAGCTCGCGGAAGACCTGTTGGAAAATATGGCGCGGGCTTGCGGGCGCTTGCCCGGCGGGCTGGGGGTTTCGGTGGTGCTGGTCGGCTCACTGCTCGCCGCCAGTACCGGTATTGTCGGCGCCACTGTGGTGACCATGGGGTTGATGTCGCTGCCCACCATGTTGCGGCGCGGTTATTCGCCGGAATTGGCCACCGGCTTGATCTGCGCCACCGGCACCCTGGGGCAGATTATCCCGCCCTCCATCGCCCTGGTTTTGCTCGGCGATATTATTTCCAGCGCCTACCAACAATCCCAATTGGCCAAAGGCATTTTTAATGCGGCGCCCATCTCCGTCGGCGATCTTTTTTTGGGCGCGCTGCTGCCTGGATTACTGCTGGTGGTGTTTTATCTGTTGTACGCCTTTGGCAAAGGTTTGCTTCAGCCGTCACAAGCGCCGCGTATTTTGGAGGAAGAGCCGGTTGGCACCCGGCGTCTGCTGGTCAGCATAGCGCCGCCGATTCTGCTGATTCTGGTGGTGCTCGGTTCCATCATCAGCGGCGCCGCCACACCGACAGAAGCCGCCGGTGTGGGCGCTATGGCGGCAGTGATTCTGGCGCTCACAAAAAAGCAACTGTGCCGGCGCAAACTCACCGCCATAGTGCAAGACACTGCCAAAATGACCGCGATGGTCTTCACCATCCTGCTGGCCGCGTCGGTGTTCTCCCTGGTGTTTCGCGGTTTGGGCGGCGAGGCGATGATCGAACACTTCTTCCATCATCTTCCGGGGGGGGCTTTTACCGCTATGCTGGTGGTGATGGCGGTGATTTTCGTGCTCGGATTTATCCTGGATTTCATTGAAATTACCTTCGTAGTCGTTCCCCTGGTCGCACCTGCACTACTGGCGATGGGGCTGGACCCCGTGTGGCTCGGCATAATGATTGCTCTTAATCTGCAGACGTCGTTTTTGACTCCGCCCTTCGGCTTTGCACTGTTTTATTTAAGAGGGGTGGCGCCAGACGAAATTGCCACACGCACCATTTATCAAGGGGCAGCGCCTTTTATTGTGATGCAGCTGGCCATGCTGGTGGTGGTAGCCCTGTGGCCTCAATTGGCCACCTGGTTACCGAACCTGTTAATAAAACAATGAAAACGACCTACAACAACAGTCAAAAAACGATACAAAACAAGGTTATCTATATGGCGAAGATTGACGAAGATCCCGTGCCCTCTGGCGAATTGGCCTTGCAAACCCTGGCCATGCCGAAGGACACCAATTCCAACGGCGACGTATTCGGCGGATGGTTGATGGCGCAGATGGATTTAGCCGGCGCTATTATCGCGCGGGAAGTGGCCAAAGGTCGGGTGACGACGGTAGCGGTGGGCAGCATGGCGTTTCTGCGCCCGGTCCCCGTCGGTGCAACGGTCAGCTGTTATTGCGACATTTTGGAGATCGGCCGCTCATCCATCAAAACGCGGGTGGAAGTGTGGGTAAAACACTACGACCGTTCGCAGCAAAAAGTGACTGAGGGCGAATTTGTTTATGTCGCCATCGACGACACCGGCCGCACCCGCCCGGTAAATAAATAACCCGATAAATACTCTGCCGCGAACACGGCAGAGTTGATCCAAGGATTACAGATTGGAGAGCAGTTCGCGCACAGAGGCGACGTGACGGCGGCTGACCACCGGACGGTATTGCGTGGTTTTGAGTTGCAATTCGTATTGGCCGGTGGGCATACGTTCGAGCTTTTCGATTTCATTGATGGCGACCAACGCATTGCGGTGGACGCGCACAAAAACACCTTCGAATTCTTCTTCCAATTCTTTCAGCGTGTCATCAATGAGGGTTTCACCATTGCCGTGCATGATGGTGACGTACTTCTGATCAGCGACAAAACAATAAATATCCTCGATCGGCACCAGCTCCACACCACGGCGGGTTTTGGCGGCGATATTGCGGCGGCGCTCGGTGCGCTCGCCAGCCTGATCTTGTGCCGCTTTTTGTAATTTGCTGAACTTGCGCGCTTTTTCCAGCGCACTCACCAACTGTTCTTTTTGCAGAGGTTTGAGCAGATAACCCACCGCGAGGGTTTCGAACGCTTCCACGGCATATTCGTTGTAGGCAGTGCAAAAAATCACCGCTGGCGGATCGTTCAATTGCGCGATTTTTTTGGCGGTAGCCAGACCATCTTCTCCCGGCATGCGAATATCCAGCAGCACTATATCCGGGTCCAAGGTCTGGATCGCCTTTAAGGCAGCTTCACCGTTGGCGGCCTCGCCAACGACGTCGTAACCGTCGATGTTTTCGATCATGCGCATGGACCTTTGGCGGGCCAGCGCTTCATCATCCACGACTAATACATGCATCACACGTCGAGTTCCAAAAATTAAGCGAGCATCGACCGGCATTCCGGCCTATCCCGCAGATAGTGTTGTTGTGGGGTTTTCCGTGCTGTTGGATCCTGCGTTAAGTGTAGGCCAAAAGCGGCAGAGCGACAGGCGGCAACTCCCTTGGGTTCAGGTCACCGCCGGTGGCACGCGGGGAAAAACGACGACCACCTCG
>JAEZGT010000113.1 GCA_023416875.1 Pseudomonadota bacterium | reverse complement strand
CCATAGGACTACTCGGCCTGTTCGATCCCGCGACGGCGTGGTTCAATTTACCGCGAGAAAAAACGTCTTTCGGCGATACCCTTGCATTTTACGGCGTCGGCTACGGTGCCTATTTGGTATTACCCCTTGCTGGGCCCAGTGACTTCCGCTCCGGCAGTTCCATTGTTCTGGACTATTTTCTCCATCCGCTGAATTACCTTGATGATGAACGCACGGCAACGGCTCTGAAACTCTTTGATCGTTTTCAAGATAATGCAGAAATGCTCGATGCCTATCCGGCGTTGGCGACAGAAAACGAGGACACCTACATTTTTCTGCGCAACCTATATCTGCAGCGTTTGCAGCGCGATGTGGATTATCAGCGCGGCGAATTCCAGCAGGGTGTAGGAGAAGAATGATGGCGGTTAGAAATCCCCAATCCCAGCAAATGATCGCCTGGCTGGTCATTGGTACGTTTCTCGTTCTTCTGGTTTTTCTCGGTTGGCAGGCGCGCAAGTTTTCCATAGAGGCATCTGCAGATACCTTGTTGGTCAAAGATGATCGCAATTATTTGTTGAGCCAGCAGGCGAGCCAGCGCTATGAACCCGAGGAGTTTATTCTGGTGGCATTCAAGCCAGCCAATTTCGGTGTTTTTTCTGATAGAACCCGCGACATCATCAAATCGCTGTCGGCGGAAATTGAGAACATCGAGAGAGTAAAGTCCGCCCGCAGTTTATTGAATATGCCGATATTTGTCGGCATCGATGCCATCTCCTCCGATCTAGATCCCGACCAGCTCACCTGGGAAGCCCGCGATCTGACGGAAGAGCAGATGGCAAAAATTATGGCCAAGCATCCGATTTACGAAGGCCTGTTAGTCAATGAACAACAAACCGCACTTGCCATTCAGGTGGTGTTCTCCACACCACCACAAGTGGCTAAATTGCGCAATCAGATCATCGACATCGAAAGTCATATGCTTGAGCGCGAACTGACAAAAGATGAAAAGCAGCAACTGGAAAAACTGAAGCAACAACAGGAGGGCGTCGACAAAGAGCTTGATATAAAGCGCTCAGAGGAAATTGAACAAATTCGTGAACTGGCGGGACACTACAGCAGCGAAGGCGACTTTTATCTCGGCGGCAATAATCTGCTGGCCCATCAACTGATCGAGATTATCCGCAATGATCTGGTGGTGTTCGGTATCGCCATCATCATACTTGTCGCCGGTGTGCTGTTTTTCCTTTTCCGCCACTGGTATTGGGTGGTGCTGCCGCTCGCGGTGTGTGGAATAAGCGTGGTGATGACACTTGGGCTTCTGGGTGCGCTCGGGCTGAAAGTGACCGTCATTTCAGCGAATGTGGTGGCACTACAGATCATCTTGGCGCTCGCGGTGATTATTCATTTGATCGAGCAATACCAGGAACTGGTTTCCAGCGGGCGCTACCACGATCAACTTTCACTGGCCAAAGACACCGTGAAACTGAAATTCAAACCCTGCCTTTACGCCGGTGTAACCACCGCTATCGGATTTGGTTCGCTGATTTTCAGCGGTGTCCAACCTGTTATCAGTTTCGGGTGGATGATGGTGGTGGCGATGATGATTACCCTGCTGGTCAGTTTAGTCTTGTTTCCCGCTCTGCTGATCACACTGGTGCCTTTTTCCCGATCAGTTAAAACCCACCCCGGCGTGCATAAATTTCTATCAAGTTGTGCCGCCTTGGTGCTCAATTACCCCAAGAGCGTTGTGTTGGTCAATGGCGTAATTTTAATTGTCGGCATCATCGGCTGTTTTCGCCTAACTGCAGAGAACAGTTTCTTGAACTATTTCAGCAAATCCACCGATGTCTATCGCGAGCTGACCTTTATTGATCAGGAGTTTGGCGGTTCCACACCACTGGATCTGCTCTACCGCATTCCGCAAAATCAATCCAAACAGGACCTGATCATCACCGCCGAAGCGCTCCAAACCCTGCAGAAAATCCAAAATTCCCTGGAGGATAAAGAGGCCATAGGCAATATCACCTCTATTGTGGACTTTGCGCGTATCGCGCGCGTAGTGACCGGAAAACCGCTGGTGGAATATGAGCTGACGGCGCTTTATCACTCACTGGACAAAAATCTGCGCGCGGATTTGTTCAGCAATTATTTTGCAATCGATGATCAGGAAGTGCGGATCAGCATGCGCATAAAGGATGCGACCGAGGGGCTCAACCGCGCTGAATTAATGGAGTCCATTCATCACGATATGCGGGAGCTCGGTATCACCCCGGAACATTATCAACTTACCAATTTATTTGTGCTCTATGAGGATATTCTCTCCCGTCTGGTTGACTCGCAATTTCTCACCGTCGCCATTGTTTACGCGGTGATAGGCACCATTCTTCTGTTAATTTTCCGACCACCTCGCATAGCGGTCATCTGCGTGATATCCAATATCATCACCACAGCAGCCATTATGGGCGGAATGGGAATATTAGGACTGCCACTGGATCTGATGACCATCACCATTGCCGCAGTCGCCATGGGAATATCCGTGGACGACACGATCCATTATGTCCACCGCTACCTGCGCAGCTCGACGGACGATCCGGCGGAGGCGGTGAGAACATCAATGCTTTCTGTCGGTTACCCCATGACCTACACCACTATTATTATCGTGATCGGATTTTCCGCCCTGATGTTTTCAGATTTCATCCCGAGCGTGATGTTTGGCTTACTGACCAGCGTCACCATGCTGATTGCGCTGGCGATGGATCTCACCATCCTGCCAGTGCTGCTGAAACGCTTCGTTAGGCCTGCTTTAAACGTTTAATGTGACGTCTCGGTGTTGCACCAACTGACATTTTTCGCTTAACGGACTGCATTTATCCCAACGGGAACATTTATTCTTATACTCTTTTTCCTCTCGTCCAAGGCAGGCACGAAATTTCATGACTTTTTTATCCGAAACACCGCCGACGATTGATACGTTAGCGCAATTCGATTTGCGCCTTATTGATCTGTTACCGGTGGCCGCCTATATGTGTGCGGCACCGTCGGGTGAGGTCATAAGATTCAACAAAAAAGCGTCCGAACTTTTGGGATACGCGCCACACATCGGCAAGGACACCGAAACAGGTGGCTCCCATCGTGTTTACTGCACCGACGGCACACAAATTCCTTTGCATGAAATTCCGATGGTGAATGTGCTGCGCCACGGCGTCGCGATACGTGACACCGAAGTTATTCTTGAGCGCTCCGATGGCTCCCGGTTTTACGCAGTGGTTAACATTGATCCCATTTTTAATCGCCGCGGCGATGTGATTGGCGCCATAAATGTTTTTGTCGATATCAGCGAGCGCAAATTGGCGGAGCGGCAATCCCAGCAACTGCTCGACATCATGCACGCCGAACATGAACGGCTTATCCGCTTTTTTGAACATTCATCTGCCTTTATGGCGGTGCTGCACGGTCCTCAGCATATTTACGAAAAAGCCAACGAGCGCTATCTGGACATGATCGGCCGGAGGGATATCCTCGGCCTCAGAGTGGTAGACGTATTACCCGAGCTCGAAGGCCAAGTTTTTTTCACCCGCCTCGATGAGGTGTACCAGAGCGGTCGTAGCTTTATCGACAAGGAAGTGCACGTGCTCCTACTCGGAGCGACGGGTGAACGCCAGGAAAAAATTCTCGACGTGGTATACGAACCCTTAATGTCTGCGGACGGCAGAGTCGGCCGTGTTCTGGTACACGGACTGGATCTCACCGAAGGCAAACATATGGAGCAGGAGCTGCAACGCCGCGCAGAAGAATTGGCATCCTTGGATCGACAGAAGGACGAATTCATTGCTGTGCTCGCTCACGAATTGCGCAATCCCCTGGCGCCCATTCGCAACGGCTTGCAAATCATGGCCATGGCAGAAGCGAAACCGGAAATGCTGAAGCCGGTGCGGGATATGATGGATCGCCAGCTTAGTCATATGGTGCGCCTGATCGACGACCTCCTCGACGTGTCGCGCATGAATCGCAACAAGCTGTTTCTGCAGAAAGCCCGTGTCTCGCTAGCAGAAGCAATGAATCACGCCTTGGAGGCGACACGCCCCGCCTTGGAGACCGCCGGTCACGAATTGATTCTGCAGCTGCCACCCGAGGATCTTCAGCTGGATGCGGACCTGACTCGCCTGGCGCAAGTGTTTGGCAACCTGCTTTCCAACAGCATCAAGTACACCGAACCGGGCGGTCGCATCTGGTTCACTGCCGAGGTCAAGTCGGGTGAGGTGACGGTAGGCGTGCGTGACAGTGGCATAGGTATTCCCCGGGAGGCGCTGTCAAATATTTTCGATATGTTCTCTCAGGTGCACAGCCCGCAGCGCACGAGTACAGGTCTGGGCATAGGGCTGGCACTGGTGCGCAATCTGGTGGAAATGCACGGTGGGCGGGTGACCGCGGAAAGTGAGGGCACCGGCTGCGGCAGCAGTTTTTTAGTGCACTTGCCACTGGGCGTTGCGGTCACCCCCAATCCGCAGGAGGTGACAACTCCCACCGTCCGGGCGGCGGTGCAGCAAGTGAAAATTCTGGTAGTGGACGACAATCGTGACGCTTGCACTTCGCTCGCCATGCTGCTGGAGATTATGGGCCACGTGGTGCGCACCGCCTATGACGGTCAGATGGCGATTCAATACGCGGAGGAGTTCCGCCCGCAATTGGTCCTGATGGATATCGGCATGCCGGTGCTCGACGGCTACCAGGCCACCCGCCGCCTGCGCGCTTTTCCCTGGGCGCAGGATATCCAGATCGTCGCACTTACCGGCTGGGGCCAGGACCACGACCGCCACCGCTCCCAGATCGCCGGCTGTAGCGGGCACCTGGTGAAGCCGGTTGGCCGCGCCGACCTGGAAAACCTGATACAGAACTTGCTGAGCTCTTGATCAGCGCGCCAGTTCGCTGTTCAGCAGTGGCGAATCCGCTTTAAGCAGGCTTTTGTACTGTTCCTGCAGATCTTCAATGCCGACATATTTGGTTTCGATCAGCCGTTGCATCAGGTGATCGAAACGGTAGCGGCCTGCGGATTTTTCCTGGATCTCGCGATCCAGCTCATCAAAAAACACCGCTGCTCGCGCGGTCACCGGGCCGCTGGAGCGCGGTTGTCGCAAGGCTTTGACGTCCTTGCCCCAGGCAGCGAGGTCCGCAAATATCTTTTCCCGTCGAGCCGCAGTAAAGCCGCCAGCGCGATAGATAAGCTCCACTGAGTAATACTCCGCCAGTCCTTCCGCGATCCAGTCCTCACCGTCCACACCGCGAATACCCGATAACACATGCACGAGTTCGTGAATTAGCGTGCTGGTGCCGTTTTCGCTGACCAGGGGCCGGTCGCTATGGAGATACAGCGACGTAGGCGCCGACAGGCCACCGCGCCACATGGGATCAGTGGCGCCCGCAATCAGCAGATTCGCAGGAACTTCAGGAAACAGTTTGTCCATGTGCGGCCAGATCATTCCTAGAAACGTCATCATTTCCATCTGGCGATAGTTGTGTCCGCGGGGGGCGCTTATGGCCACTTCTGTCCTCGCCAATTGTTCCCGCCGCGTGCCCAGGGCACCGGCAATGATCCAGCCGTAAGGACGGGCCAGCGTTCTTTGCGATTGGCCAAGCTTAAATACCCGCTCGCTCTCAGCCCGCGGCCAACCCGCCTGAACCGACGTCCAACCCTCCGGCAGAGAAAAAGACACGTAGATTTCGCGCTCAACTTTTTTTCTGCGATCAACGGACAAGGGCGGCACCAGCCCCTCGCCGCGCAGGAGGGTCCAGTCCTTGTTGATCATCGCGCGATACACACCCGGTGACCGCTCCAGCGGTATGGCGATGGTATAGCTGAAATAGGCTTTGCCTTTGGTTTTAGGCCGCCAGATCACCGCCTGCTCACTGCGCTCGATTTTGCCGCTTGCTTTAATATTCTTCAGCTCGTGCTTTTCGAGGTTAAAGCGTACCTGTTTCAGCCAATCCGCCTGGGCGATTTCGATACGCACTTCGGCGCTTTTTTTTGCCGGCAAAAAGGTGACCAAATAATCGATCCTCACCGGTGAGGCGGCTGCTGAGTGGGAGATCAGAAAAATTGAGAGTGCTGCAAGAAAGGTGATACTGAACCGGTGAAGCGTCGAAGGC
>JAEZGT010000056.1 GCA_023416875.1 Pseudomonadota bacterium | reverse complement strand
GTCTGATACAGGGCGTCATTATCCGTACCCGCAATTGGGTCCGTCGTGGAATTGACAGCACCCCCGCGATAATACTGATCCGCTCCAAAGGGCACGCCCGCAACCGTTATGGCGCTGCCCCCTGCATTGACCGCCACCACCAAATCGCCCTGAACGGCCACGCCACTGGATGAGCTGCTGGACGAACTCGAGGAAGATGAGGAAGAGCTGCTGGAGCTCGAGGAGCTGGAGTTGCTTGAGCTGGAAGAATTGGAAGAGCTACTAGAACTACTAGAACTGGAAGAGCTGGAGCTGCTACTGGAACTGCTATCGCCTCCACCGCAGCCGGCAAACCAAATGCTGGTGGCAATAAGCGCAAGGGATAAAACCCGGTTGTTCGCTGATGACTTAATCATATTGTTAATCACTCATTTATTTATTGATGTATCGAGTGTGATTACCTGTGGGGCTATTTCTCCCAAATGAGAGAGTTCAATAATTAACATTTAATTAGTCGAAATGATGCTGCGTAATTTACTGTGACGCATATCCAGTTTTTATTGTTTGCTCTGCATTTATAAGGGTTTTATGCATTGGTGCCGGCGAGCGATTTTTTGTTTTTTATCTTTCTTTCAATCCACACTATCTAAAAAATTAACGTTTGTATTCCTGCTTTTATTTAACTAATGCGCAAAATTAGTTAAAAAATTAGCGTTTTTGACCTGATTTATTTTTTGAGACGTCGGTGGATGCGCATTGGAAAGAGTGCATGAAGACGAAAAGAAAGGTCTGACGGTCCGCATGTTTGTTTTCCAAGCAAGAAGTGAGGATACGGAATTAAATATTGCCAACTAAAAATGCACAGCAGCATTCGCAAATAACGAATGCTGCTTTTTATTCACCGCGCCACCTTGGCACGTTACGCGATAATCGACGGAATCAAACCCCCGGGCAGCGACGGATCGCCGAAGTCTGTTACAGGTCCTCCGCCTGAGCCGGTTACCCCTGCGGCCGTGAGAAGGGTATTGAGCATTTTGTTGAGCTTGACTCCACCTGCATCGACGTATTGCCCGGTTTTGAGATATCCGCCAGCGTTACCGACGATGACGAAAGGCTGGTTGTCGTGCCTGTGCCATCCGGTGGCAATTTGATTTGTCCACACCGCATAGCCTTGGTCGATCAGCGGGCCTGACGGTGTATCTATGTCGCGAAGTAAATCGCAGAGGTAGAGAAAGTGGGACGCATGTATGCGGTCGATTTGCCGGTGCAGCTCAACCGCATTGGGAATGGCAGCGACAAACTCGGCGTCGCTGAGATTGCGGTGAGAAATCATGTGGAACTGCGGCTGCTGTTTGCCGTTGATGGTCCATTGATGGGAGTCAATGCGGTCACCAACCTTGAGCGTTCCGGTCAAGCTGTATCCCGATGAAACGGCGAACGCCAGAAGCGCGAGGTGGCACCGTATCACCTTGGGATGGTTCTCCATCGCCAGTACGTTTCTCTCAACCTCGTTCATCTCCGCCTGAAGTGCCTCATCCAGCGCGATTTGGGTGGCCGTGGTTTCCAGGTCACGCACCGCATCCAGGTGCTGCTCAAGACGCTGTCGGTCTGCCGCGCTCAGAGCGAGACTCGCCATCAATTCCTTGATTTGCGTCCGGAGGACGTCGTTGATGCTGTTGCGGCGCAGATCAATCGCGTCCTGTTTCCCCTGATCGCCCGAACCGACAGCGCCTATGATGCGCTGATAGGCTTTGAGGGGGCTCTTCTCCGCAGCGCGTGGGTTACTGGGACCGCGAAACGATAGAAACCCGGCGTTATCGAAGCCTGTGCCGTTGTCTGGGCGCCAGCCCGCGCGCAGGGTGACAGGTTCCCGCCCGGCCGGATTGCGCGTTCGGGCAATCCGGTTGTCGATGGATTCTCCGCCCGCCAGGGACGAGTTGCCGCCGCCAATGATCCTGGCGGACGTCAGGCACATGTTGTCGCCGGATTGGTGATCGCAGCCGGCGCTGCCATAAGGTTGATCAACGCCGCGGACCACCAGAAGGCGTGACGCGTAGTCCGCGAACATGCCCACTGTGCGCTGATTCTGCAGGTCGTCCGCCCGGAGTGACTCGGCAGTGAGTGGCCCAGTCCGGCTAGGCCAAAACTTTTCAGGTTCACCGCGGCTTGGGTCGGCCATGGCCACGCCATTGGCACCGACCACGAATAACGCAAACCGCTCGGGCGAGGCGGCCGCCGCTGTGTTGATGGTAAAAGCATCCAAGAGCGGCAGGCCAAGTGTGATTCCGCCAGCGCCACGGAGGAAATGGCGGCGCGATAGTGTCGAATTATTCTTCTTCATAATTACTCCTGGGACTCGCGCGTAAGAAAAGATTCACTTTGAACCAGGGCACGGACGATGTCCTTAGCCGACAGATTTTCGGACTTCGACCTGGCTGCAAGTTCGTGGAGAAGCGCTTCGTCGCTCTGCGCGGCCAGGCGGCCATAAAGGTAAGAAAGCCAATGCTCGGCGTAGCACTGATGCGC
>JAEZGT010000052.1 GCA_023416875.1 Pseudomonadota bacterium | reverse complement strand
CTTGGCGGTGGCATCTGTGCCGACCGCTGCCTTGGATATCTCATGGGCTCCAGACGGCAGCGGGGTATTGATTTTTGAGAAGGACAGCAAAAGGTTGTCGCTGCTGGATTTAACTGGCGCGCTCACGCCGGTGCAGTTGACGCTGGCTGGAGATGTTGCGGTAGCCCGGCCGCGCTACAACCGCGATGGCAAGAGCTTGATGCTGACCGCCAGCGCCGCAAAGTCGGATTTCCATTTGCTGAGTTTCTCCGGAGCGCGCATGGATCTCACCCATGGCAGACCTATCAGCCAGCCGCCGGTATTTTCTCCCGATGGCGCAGCCGTTGTTTTTGCCGCTGTGCAAAACGGCCAATATCAATTGTTGCGCGCGCAGGATCAGCGGGAGGAAGTTCTGGTCAAGCTGGCAGCCAAGCCCAATCAAGTTCTCTGGCCGGCGGAGCGGGATTTTCTGCTGTATCGCGTGAAGGGCTCGGTGTGGCGATACAGTTTCGCCGAACAGGAGGCGACAAAATTGGCGGACGATGCCGGCGCGCGTGAATTGTTGGGGTACCAGCCGGAAATTCCCGCACTCTGGTTTGTCAGAGAAAATAACGACGCACGCAATATCTGGCGCCGGGATTTAACAACCCATGCGGAAAAGCAGATGACCTTTGGCTCTGTCGGCACTGCTGTGGAATTTAACGGCCGGATTTATTTTCAATACACCGGCCAGCGCGGCTTGTGGCAGTTGGATGCGACGCAACAAAATCCGGTGCGGATCAGCGCTAATCTGCCGAGCAACAGCCATTTATTGCGCATCACCACTGATGCCGCGTTTTTTGTCGCTGGTGGAGCCTGCCGCGAATCCGCGTTGCAAAAACTGGATTTGCAAACCGGCGAAGTGATGATGGTGCTGGCGCGAGAGCAGACGCTGATTGCCAGCCATGATTTTCATCCGGCGCGGGGGGTGCTGCAGTCGTCCTGCCTATTACCGGAATCCAATATTGTCGAAATGATTCCCAGCTTTTCGCCGAATTAAATCCGAATTTAATTTATTTCTAATAAAAAAACCCGTGGCTCTCGCGAACCACGGGTTTGTCCTTTTGAATATTAATCTGAATTTATTGCGCAGTTATCTGTACATCATCCAGATAAACATTGATACCACCAGCCGGACCTTCGACAAACATCAGCAGGTCGGTGATCTGGCAATCGCTGGGAATGGTCAAGGTGCCGCTGAGGGTGGTCCATTCACCTTCGATGACGGCGTTGGTATTGGCCAGCCAAGTGTATTGCGCATCACCCGCACATTCGATTTTCTGGGTGATATTCACCGGTGCTTCCGCCGCACCCTGAATGGTCACCGCCAGGCTGACGTTGTAGCTGTTGCCGGCAGTTAGCAGGGAAGTCAGGCTGTAAGCCGCGGGGCCATTGCCGCCGCGGTTGTTCAGCTCGAGCGCGTAATTGCCGTTGGCGACCGGGCTGGTAGTGGCGCCAACGCTGCCGTCCCAGCTGAACCAGCCGTTGGTGGAGCCATTTTCAAAATCGCCGTTGGGCATCAGGTTCTGCACTTGGGTCTGCACTTCGCGCACGGACACTTCATCGATATAAATATCGATGCCACCGGCCGGGCCTTCCGCGTAGATCAGCAGATCCGACAATCCGCATTGCGGTACGGTCAGCACGCCCGACAGTTCCACCCACTGGCCGACGGTCACTGTAGTTGGGTTGATCAACCAGCTGTAAGTGTCGTCTCCCGTGCAGCCAATTTTGGAGGTGACGTTGATGTCCGCCGACGCAGCGCCGGCGATGGAGGCATACATCTTCACCGCATAGGTTGCACCGGGGGTGACCAGGTTCTGCAGTGAATAAGCGGCGGGGCCGTTGCCGCCGCGGTTGCTCAACAGCAGGCTGTAATTGCCGTCATACGCGAAGGTATTGGTGGCGGAGAGCTGCCCGTCCCAAGTGAACCAGCCGTTGGTGCTGCCGTTTTCAAAGCCGGCGTTGGCTACCAGGTTTGGTCCCAGACCGGGTTCGCTCAGGGGCGGATGGAAGTGGATGGAATCCAGGTTCGCCACCCCGTAGCTGCCGTTGAAGCGCACATACAAATCCTGCTCACCGCTGAAGGCTGGCCAGCTGACGTCGATGGTGTCGGCACTGCCCCAACCGGCGGTGGGTGGCAGGGCAACTTCCAGTATCGGTGCTGCGTCCAGGCCGCCCAAATGGAGGGTGATCGACGCGGCGTCGGGGCTGCCTTTCAAATAAGTGACGGACAGGGTGTCCCACTCGCTGCGGAAATTCACTTTCTTGAAGCTGATCCAATCGCCGTTATCGGCGTAGGCCACCGTATTGCCGGCGGTGATCACACCTTCGCCTTCATCAAATTGCTCGGCTTCCAACAACAGACCATTGGCGGTGCCCTGCCAGCCTGTGGGTACGTAGACCGGCACGGTGCAGTTGTCGCCACCGGCGTAAGAGCACAACAGCCAATCAAAACCGGGGCGGCGGCTGCCGTCGTTGCGGATCAGATACGCGTTTTCCTGCCAGACATCACCCTGCAGGTGACCCCAGTGGGTGAGGCCGACAACGGAAGAGTTGTTCCAGAAGACCGTTACCAGATCGCGCATGCGGTTAGCGTGCAGGGCATCGTTGGCGATATTCAGATCGAATTCGGACACGTAGATCGGCAATCCCGTAGCGGCCAAATTAGCCAGCGACGCGGCGACAGTCGCTGCATCCGCACGCTCCAGGAAATGCGCCTGAACGCCTATGCCATCAATCAACCCGCGCTCCAGCAGGGGCGTAATAACTTCCAGATAGTCGTAGGAAAATTGTTCGAGAATTAATACCTGATAATCGTTGAGTAGCAGCTGCGCGTTGGGGAAATACTGACGCGCCAGCTCAAAGGAGGTGATCACCCAATCCCAACCGGTTGCACCGGCGCCGCCGAGGGCTTCGGTAAATGTCGGTGGGGCATGCAAGGGCTCGTTGACCACGTCTATGGCATCAACGTTGGGATAGCGTTCGGCCAGCGCCGCCATCCACTCTTCGATTTCTTCCCGCTGTTCCTGGACTGACAAGCTGTTCATCCAAGTGGGGGATTGCTGTCCCCAAATCAGCGTGTGCAGTTTGAACGGAAAATTGTTGTCCAGGGCGAATTGATAAGCCTGATCCAGCGCGGCCCAATTCATCACATCGCGAGTCGCTTCCACGCTGCCCCATTTGCCGGCGTCTTCCGGAGTGATCTGATTGAAATAAGTCGCGGCGTGCACGAAATCGGCATTGCTGCCGGGAGCCGTACCCAAAAAGCGATTGCCGATCGCGGCAAATACCTGGGACGCATCCGAGGTAGTGGTGTTGCCGGAGTGATCATAGGCAACCGCGCTAAACGTATTGCGGCCGTTCGATGAGGCGGAAATATTGACCTCGAGAGAGTAGGGCGCGGAGGTGTCTTCACCGATCACTTCACCGTTACGCGAGAACACCACTTTGCTCACGGCAACATTGTCCGAGGCGGTGGCGGTGAGCACTAAATTTCCGGCGGAGGTGAACAAGGTCTGGCTGACATGCAAGCCGACTTGCGGCGCTGAGCTATCGCATTTAACGCCGTTGATGGGAAATCAGATAGGGCGTTGCACCGAGAAAGGCGCCTTTACCCAAAAATGAAAAATCATGAGTCTTACCCACCGCAATCGGCTTTTTCGCCAACTGTTTTGGCGCCGTTACCTGATAGCCGCCGTCCACTTGGGCATATTCTGCCTGCATGACGTTATGCAGGGTGCCGCCGTGCATATCCAGAAAAATTTCAAACTGGTTCGCCGCTGGACCGGAAATATTGGTTAGGCTGGCCCAGCCGTTATAGCCGGCGGGGGTTATGTTGCGGGTGCCTATATCGAGTTGATAACCACAATTTTGTGGCGACTGTGCCTGGGCGTTTAAACCACACGCCAGCAACGCGCTAAGCAGGAGAGAATGGGATAAGGTTTTTTTCATTGTGTCTCAGTTCCTCTGTGTGCGTGAAAAGCGAGTATTCACTCTGGTAATCCTCGGTAGTGCAATTTGCACCGCACCTGATTCCGTTACTAATGGCAGCTGAAGACAACATAAACGTCTTCATTATTTTTTGGTTGTTACAGATTTTTATTTCCCGTTACCGCGCCCCTGTGCGGTAGGAAAAGCGTTCCAGGTTAGGGATCGGGTCGACGGTAATGCAACAGCGTTACGACCAAGTGACATTGATACCGGACAAAATGCAAGCGCGAGAAAGTTGGCATGGTTGACCTGTATTTTTCTTCTCAGGCGCTTAATTTAAAAAGCGCAGACCAGTTCGCAAGCATGGTATGAACTGATCCAACAAGTGACCATAACCCGAAAGAGTTAGCCCATCGGCAAAAATACAGAAGTTGTGCGGTGCAAAAAAAGCGGCTTGAAAAAGCCGCTGCTTGTCATTTAGTGACGGGGCCGAACAGTGGTGGGGGTGTGCGGTGTTGCGTGGCGACCTCATAGGCCGTGCCCACCTTGATCAATTTGGGTTCATCCCCGTGGCCGGCAAAAAAGGTAATGGAAATAGGCATGGGATGGCGCAGTTTGGTTTTACTGACGCTACCCGGCAGCACGGAAATGTACTCGGTTTTGTCCGCATTCAATGCATATTGCGGTTCATAAATAACATCGGTCATACCGGCGGGAATGGCGATACGCGGAATCTGGAAAAATGGTGATATGCCATCCAGGCTGTGGATGCCCACATTCGGCCCCAGGATTTTTGGCGTGGGAACGGTATTTTCCGGATGGACAAACGCATCGATTTTATTTTCCAGCATGACGCGCTGCAGCGCTAAACGCGCGATATAACTGCGCGCGAGGGCATCGGCTTTGCCCGGCTCTGTTGTGCCTTTATAAGCGACCCAATTTTCCGCACCGGCGCGGGAGGCGTCTTCGCGGAATTTGGCATTGGCCACCCAATCGCTCCAATTTTTGATGCGCGCATCGCCGCGTGCGGCGAGATAACGATTGAACTCAAAAACCGTATCCGGGCACAGCCGACAGGGCAGAGCAGCGAAATTCGCAAAATTCACCATATTGACCGCATCGGTGAGCGGCGCTTTGTGCATGCTCAATTGCACCAGATAATCCGCCGAGGTGACGTCATAACCCGGCACCGCGAAAGCCAGCTCACCCTGCTCATTGCGGCGAGTGAAAATTTCCGGCATCAGGCGCGGCAGAATTTCTGCCAGTGCATCGTTGAAGGAAAAGCTGAGATTGGGAATTTCCGGATCGTCCTTCGCGCCCGTAGCAACCGTTTCAATTAATTCCGCGCCCAGCTGATCGCGCAGCACGGTTTTAATTTCCTGTTCGATTTGCGTATTGATGGTTTCATGGTTGCGCGTCGGCGTAATCATATGTTCGCGCAACAGTGCGATGCGCATGCCCTGCAAAGGCTTTTTGGTTTTCTTTAATTGTTTTTCATCCAGCGCAAAACTGGCGTAGGGCGAATCTGGAATTAACGCCGGCGGCACTACCGCAAAAGGATCGCCCGGATCAAAAAATCCCAGCTCTG
>JAEZGT010000048.1 GCA_023416875.1 Pseudomonadota bacterium | reverse complement strand
GAATTTACCCTGATCAATCGCGACTCTGCCGCCTTTCCAGTGGTGTTGGGGCGCTCCTTTTTGCGCGATATCGCCGTAGTTGATGACAAGCGCCAATACACCCAACCGCCTCACTCTGAGAATTCGTCTTTATGAGCAAAGCTGTATCTTCAAACCGGGTCCCTCTCTACATATTGGTCCTCGGCTTGTTGGCGGTAGGCCTTTTCCTGACGTTTTACCGGCACTACGTGTTCGACGTGCCGTGGCTGCCGGATGCCAAGCGGCAGATCTGGTCGATTGAAGCAAAAATCGAATTTGAAGCCCTCGGTCAGCCAGTCAAGCTGTCCCTGGCGGTACCCGACAGCCAGCCTGGATTTGAGCGGGTTTCCGAACACACCGCCAGCCCTGGCTACGGTTTGGCATTTGTCGATGAAGGGGTGAGGCGGCGGGCGGAATGGTCCGTGCGTGAAGCTCAAGGCCGTCAGACGCTCTACTACCAAGTAGACATGCTGTTTAACGAAAGCTCATTCGAAGAAAGGGTCGGCTCGCCGCCGCAAATCGAAACGGTGACTTATGCAGGGCCGGAAGAGACGGCGGTTACCCAGCTGCTCCAGCGCGCCCGCTCGCGCTCCGCCGACGCCTTCACCATGACGCGCGAGTTGATCGCCGAGTTCAATAACGAATCCCAGGTTGCGCAATTGCTGGTGCAACAGAAATCGCGCGAGCGCCGCTTGGTGGAAATGCTCAACTTAGCCGGTATTCCAGCCCGAGTGGTGCAGACGTTGTATCTGGAAGACGGCCGGCGACGCCAGTCGCTGGTGACCTATTTGCAGGTGTTTTCCGGCGAGGAGTACGCCCTTTTCAATCCGCAGACCGGCCACCAAGGGCAGCTGACCAACCAGCTGTTGTGGGAGCAGAATTCGGGCTCGCTGCTGGATCTGGTCGGCGGGCGCGACTCGCGGGTCAGCTTCTCCATCATCAGCCAGGAGGTGCCGGCATCGCGCATTTATCAGGAGAAGGTCGCGCACCTGAAAAACGCCATGGATTTCTCGATCCACAGCTTGCCTTTGGAAGAGCAGACTATGTTTAAGGGCATTCTGTTGATCCCAGTCGGGGTACTGGTAGTGGTGATCATGCGCATCCTGGTAGGGCTGCGCACGTCCGGAACTTTTATGCCGGTATTGATCGCCCTTGCCTTTATTCAAACCTCGCTGATTACCGGTTTGGTTGGCTTTTTCCTTATTGTCGGTATCGGCTTGATCATCCGTTCCTATCTTTCGCGGCACAATTTGCTACTCGTGGCACGAATATCGGCGGTCATTATTTCGGTGATTATCATCATCGCCGTGTTTTCCATACTCGCGTATGGGCTTGGGCTTGCGGAAGGTCTGAAAATCACCTTCTTCCCCATGATCATCCTGTCCTGGACCATCGAGCGTATGTCGATTCTGTGGGAAGAGGAGGGGGCAAAAGAGGTATTTGCCCAGGGCGGCGGCTCACTGCTGGTGGCGGTGTTGGCGTATCTGGTGATGATCAATCCCATCGTGCGTCACCTGATGTTCAATTTTATTGGCCTGCAGTTGGTGTTTATGGCGCTGGTGCTGATGTGTGGCAACTACACCGGATATCGCTTGAGTGAGCTGCGCCGCTTCAAACCCCTGGTGCAAGGAAACTGAGCATGAACCTGTTGCAGTATTGGCGCGAGCGTACCCGTTACGGGCGCTTGGCTGCCAAGGGCATTATGGGGATGAACTGCCGGAATATCCGCTATATCTCCCGCTATAACCCGCGGTCTCTCTACCCGCTGGTGGACGATAAGCTCAAGACTAAAAATCTGGCGATTGAACACGGTGTCAATGTGCCGGACTTGATCGGTGTGATCGACAATCAGCACGATGTGCCCAAGATCGCCAGGATCACCGACGGCGTGCCGGGGTTTTGCATCAAACCGGCCAAGGGTTCCGGCGGCAAGGGCATTCTGGTGATCGACCGTGTGGTCGACGGCCTGTACTACAAAACCAGCGGTCAGACCATTTCCCTGCCCGATATAGAGCGGCATATCTCCAACATTCTCGCCGGGCTGTTTTCTCTCGGCGGAAAAACCGACTTCGCACTGGTCGAGTCGCTGATTAAAGTGGACGACGCGTTTTTGCAGTTCACTCACGAAGGTGTACCGGATCTGCGGGTCATCGTTTTTCGTGGCTTCCCGGTCATGTCGATGATGCGGCTTTCCTGCGCGTCGTCCAAAGGCAAGGCCAATCTGCACCAAGGCGCGGTGGGCGTGGGCATTTCCATGGACAGCGGTCGAGCCGTGCGCGCCGTACAGAGCGGTAGGCCGGTTTCGCATCACCCGGATACCAAGCAGTCTCTCAACGATTTGATAGTGCCCCAGTGGATCGCCATGTTGGAGCTGGCCTGCGCCTGCTATGACATGACCGGCCTGGGTTATCTCGGCGTCGATCTGGTGCTGGATAAAAACCGTGGCCCGCTGCTGCTGGAGCTGAATGCGCGGCCCGGACTCTCCATTCAGGTGGCCAACGACGCTGGATTGTTGCCGCGCCTACGCCGTGTGGAAACCATCAAGAAGCCGGAGAAGTACCCCATTGTCGAGCGGGTTGCCTATTCGCGGGCGCATTTTGCCGCCCCATCGCAACTATCGGGCTGAGTATTTTTTGATCTAACACGCCCCGAGTGCGCCTGTTATAATGCCCGGCTTCTTTCGTCGTACCAGGTACTCGTCCCATCTCATGAACGTACAGGACTACATGAACCGGCTCGGGCAGCAGGCTCGCGCTGCATCCCGGCAGTTGGCTCTCGCCAGCACCGCCGATAAAAATGCCGCGCTGCTGGCCATCGCGGCGCAATTGCAACAATCCCGGCAGCAGTTGGCGGAAGCCAATCAAACCGATATGGCAAACGGCCGCGAGCGTGGTTTAGACGCGGCCTTGCTGGACCGTCTCGAGCTCACCCCGGCACGCATAGATGCGATGATCGAGGGTATCCGCCAAGTGGCGGCCCTGCCGGATCCCTGTGGGGAAATCACCGATCTTAAATACCGCCCCTCCGGTATACAGGTAGGCAAAATGCGCGTGCCTCTCGGCGTGGTGGGAATCATTTATGAATCGCGACCCAACGTTACGGTGGACGCGGCCAGTCTCTGCCTGAAGTCCGGCAATGCGGCTATTTTGCGCGGTGGCAGTGAGTCGATTGCCTCCAACCGGGCGATCGCTCAATGCATCAGTGCCGGCCTGCGCGACGCCGGGTTGCCTGAAGCGGCGGTGCAAGTGGTGGAAACCACAGATCGCGCGGCCGTCGGTGAGTTGATCTCCATGCCGCAGTATGTGGATGTCATCGTTCCCCGTGGGGGACGCAGTTTGATCGAACGTATCAGCCAGGAGGCGCGGGTACCGGTGATCAAACATCTGGATGGGGTCTGCCATGTGTATATCGACGGTGCGGCCGATCTGGAGAAGGCCTTCCGTATTGCCGTGAACGCCAAGACTCACCGCTACGGTGTTTGTAATGCCATGGAAACGCT
>JAEZGT010000036.1 GCA_023416875.1 Pseudomonadota bacterium | reverse complement strand
CTCGATCGCTAAGGAGACCTACATGGCCGTTGAAAGAACCCTGTCCATCATCAAGCCGGACGCAGTTCGTAAAACCGTTATTGGCAAGATCATCAGCCGTTTTGAAGACGCCGGTTTGAAAATCGTCGCCGCCAAGATGGTTCATCTCTCCCGCACCCAAGCCGAAGGTTTTTACGCCGAGCACAGCGAACGGCCTTTCTTCGGCAGCCTGGTGGATTTTATGACCTCCGGTCCGGTCATAGTCCAAGTTCTGGAAGGTGAGAACGCCGTCAAGCTCAACCGCGACCTGATGGGCGCCACCAACCCGACGCAGGCGGCCCCAGGCACTATTCGCGCGGACTTTGCCAATAGCATCGACGCCAACGCCGTCCACGGCTCTGATTCCGCTACTTCCGCTGCCCGCGAAGTGGCTTACTTTTTCGCAGCGAGCGAAATCTGCCCGCGCTAATGCGGGCAACTGTTGCAGTAGCTAAATTGTGGTAACACCTATGTTCATTCAAGACTCCCCGGTAGCCGATTCCGCTCCCGCCAAAATCAATCTGCTGGGCCTGACCCAGGCCAAGCTCGAAGCGTTTTTTCTCGATCTGGGAGAAAAGCGTTTTCGTGCGACGCAGTTGATGAAGTGGGTTCATCAGCTCGGGGAGACGGATTTCATGGCCATGACCAATATGAGCAAGGCGCTGCGTGTGCGCCTCGCCGAAGTGGCCGAAATCCGCTTGCCGGAGGTGATGCAGCAATTGGACTCCGCCGACGGCACGCGCAAATTTCTGATTCGCGTCAGCGGCGGCAACGCGATTGAAACCGTGTTTATTCCAGACGGAGAGCGCGGCACTTTGTGCGTGTCCTCCCAGGTGGGTTGCTCACTGGACTGCAGCTTTTGTGCGACTGGCAAACAGGGATTCAACCGCGATCTGTCGGCCCACGAAATCATTGCGCAGATCTGGATCGCGGCGAAATCCTTCGGCCAGCTGCGTGAAAACGGCCCGCGCAAGATCACCAATGTGGTGTTCATGGGCATGGGCGAGCCACTGTTAAATTTCGACAACGTGGTGGATGCTGTCGGCATCATGATGCACGACAACTGCTACGGTATTTCCAAACGCCGCGTGACCATCAGCACGTCCGGCGTGGTGCCGGCCCTGGATCGCCTGGGACAATTCACCGATGCCTGCTTGGCAATTTCTCTGCACGCCCCCAACGACGAGCTGCGCAATCAACTGGTACCGCTCAATAAGAAGTATCCGATCGCCATGTTGCTGGATTCTGCGAAACGCTATATCGAGGGATTGCCGGACACTCATCGCAAGATGACCATTGAGTACACCCTGATCGATCAGCTGAACGATCGCCCCGAACACGCCCATCAGCTCGCCGAGCTGCTGCGCGATGTCCCGGTGAAAATCAACCTGATACCGTTCAACCCCTTTTCGCTGTCAAACTACAAGCGCGTGAGCAACAATGCCCTGCGTCGCTTTCAGCAGATTCTGATGGATGAGGGGTACACCACCACGGTGCGCACCACTCGCGGCGATGACATAGATGCTGCCTGCGGTCAGCTCGCCGGCCAAGTCAACGATCGTACCCGTCGCAGCGCCCGGTATTTCACTCCATCGGCACCGGCGGAGGAGCGGGTGAGGATCCTGCCCAACTCTTAACGTGCCCACTGGAAGCAGATGGCATCTGTCATGCGCCTACAATTTGAATAACGAAATGCATTGGGAGATAAGCTAGATGAAGATTTGGTATAGCCGCATTTTTCTCTTCGCCGCCATGATCGGGGCTTTGGCCGGTTGTGTCACCACGACTAACCGCTCGCCGATTGACATGGAATCTGCACACGATAAGCGCATTGAGTTAGGCATGAAATATCTGGAAGTGGGCAAGCGCGACAACGCCCGCTGGCAATTCAGCAAGGCTATGGAGTTGAAAAAGAATTCGGCGGAGGCTTATCACGGCATCGCCCTGCTGCATCAAGCGAACGGCGAGATGGCGCACGCGGACGAGTCTTTCAAGAAGGCGCTGCGCAACGCTGAGTCGAAACAACTGTCGCCGATTCGTGTGTCCTACGGTCGCTATTTGATGGAAACCGGCGAGGCGAAGAAGGCCTGTGATTTCTTCGAAAAGGCGGCAGAAGACTTTGATTACCAGGCGCGCCCGGAGGCTCTCTATTTCGCCGGCCAGTGCGCCCAGAAGACCGGCAATGTTGCGCGCGTCAAACCGGCTTACGAACATGCATTGAACCTGAACCCTCAGTTTGTGATGCCGATGGTGGAGCTGGCGGAAATCTATTTTCGTGAGGGGGAGTACGCCAAGAGCAAACGTCTTTTGACGCATTTTGAGAAACTCGCTAAACCAGTCCCCGCCAGTCTATGGTTGGGCATTCGGATCGAGCGCATTTTCGGCAATAAAGACAAAGAGGCGAGCTACGCCCTGGCACTGAAAAATCTGCACCCGTATTCCAAGGAGTATCTGGAATATCGGCAAACCATTGAACAGAAGTAAGGCCATTCATGTCCGTCATAGAGCCGTCTCCAGCCGAACTGTCACCCGGCACCGTTCTGCGCCAAGCGCGGGAGCGGGCGGGGCTGACCTTGGAGGCCGTGGCCCAGCGCACCCTGATTCCCTTGTCGCGTCTGCGGGCACTCGAGAGGGACGATTACGAGCAGGTGGGGGTGCCGACCTTTGTGCTCGGCTACACACGGTCTTATGCCCGCTTTCTCAAAGTAGATCCCGCGCCTTTATTGAAAACCCTTGAAGCGACACTGCCGCGGGTGGATCCGGTGCCGGTGCAGACCTCAACGGTCGCGCTGGCGCTGCAAGTGCAACGCAAACCGCGCTCGGTATTCTGGCCGACGGTGCTGGCGGTTGTGCTGGTTTTAGGGGCGATTGCGTTTATTGGCATCAATTCGGCGTCTCTGGTCGCGCCGAGCTCAACGTCTCCCGCCAAGGTAGTGATTGAGGAAGAAGTCTCCGATGGCCGAACCCTGAGCCTGCCGTTGAGCGTGTCGGTCGAGCCGGAAGCCGCTACCCCGGCTGAGCTTCTTCCCCTGAACAACTCAGCAGATGATGGGGAAATTGCACTAGAAGAAGCACTTGATGACGACGACTTTAGTTCCGCTCAGCGCTTTAGTGCTGCTGAGGTGCTGGAGGAAGTCGAGCAGCCTCTTGGCGCTCCTGCGGCATCGGCTGACACTCTGACGCTGACCTTTATTGCCGACTGCTGGGTGAGCGTGACCGATGCCACCGGTAAAGCTCTCATTGCCCGCTTGGCCACTTCCAGGGATAATTTGCAGCTTTTTGGCCAAGCCCCCTTTGAGGTGGTGCTCGGCGACGCCGCAGCCGTCAACAGCATCACCATCAATGGCCGTGTCATCGACGCCGCACCGCGAGGGGAAAGAAAATCCCGGCGGTTGACGGTGAGTCCTTAGCGCGTAATCGAGTTCAGGTAAGCAAAATGCATTTTGAGTCCCCCATTAAACGTCGCAAGTCGCGCCAGATTATGGTCGGTAACGTGGCCGTGGGTGGCGACGCGCCGATTTCCGTGCAGAGCATGACCAACACCGAGACCACTGACGTGGCGGCTACAGTGGCGCAGATTCAGCGTCTGCAAAGCGCTGGCGCGGACATAGTACGGGTGTCGGTGCCGACCATGGATGCCGCCGAAGCCTTTGGCGCCATTCGTCAACAGGTCACCATTCCGTTAGTGGCAGACATCCATTTTGATTACCGGATCGCCCTGCGGGTGGCAGATCTTGGCGTCGATTGTCTGCGTATCAATCCCGGTAATATCGGCCGCGAAAAGCGTATCCAGGCGGTAGTCGATAAAGCGCGGGATCTGAATATCCCGATTCGCATCGGCGTGAACGCTGGCTCTTTGGAGAAAGATCTGCAGAAAAAATACGGCGAGCCGACACCGGACGCACTGGTGGAATCGGCTCTGCGCCATGTGGAAATTCTTGATCAGCTCAACTTCCAGAATTTCAAAGTGAGCGTTAAAGCGTCGGATGTGTTTATGGCCGTTGCCGCCTACCGCAAGCTGGCGCAGCAGATTGAGCAGCCGCTGCATCTGGGCATCACCGAAGCAGGCGGCCTGCGCGGCGGCACCGTCAAGTCCTCCGTGGGTCTAGGCATGCTGCTGATGGACGGAATAGGGGACACCATCCGAATTTCCCTCGCCGCTGACCCGGTGGAAGAAATCAAAGTCGGCTGGGATATTCTCAAGAGCCTCAAACTGCGCTCCAAAGGCATCAACTTCATCGCCTGCCCGAGCTGCTCGCGGCAGAACTTCGATGTGATCAAGACCATGAACGAACTGGAAAATCGCCTCGAGGACGTCACCGTGCCTCTCGACGTGGCGGTGATCGGCTGCGTGGTCAACGGGCCTGGTGAAGCCAAAGAAGCAGACGTCGGTCTCGCCGGTGGCACGCCGCGCAATCTGGTGTATGTGGATGGTGAGCCGAAGGACAAATTCGATAACGACAACCTGGTCGATCAACTCGAGCAGTTGATCCGCGCGAAGGCCGCCGCCAAGGCTGAGCGGGAAAAAGATCTCATCGCCAAAGCGATCTGACAG
>JAEZGT010000416.1 GCA_023416875.1 Pseudomonadota bacterium | reverse complement strand
AAGGTGAAGCTAGTAAAACCGGGCAATAGCCATTATTTCCCAGGGACTATCCACCAACTTATCCACAGGTTCTGTGGACAGTTTTTTTCCAGCTTCAGGCTAAATTCATCACATAATTGCAATACCTCAGCGATGAATTTTTAGATCTTTTTTGCATGAGCGGTTATAAGAGTATGACTGTTCGCAATCACACTTTAAGTGAAGGCAGTAGCGTAATCCGCGCCACTAATCAGCAGAACTTGCACGCACTAAAAAAGAGCGTTACCGCTCTTTCAGCAAGACAAAAAGGTGCTCGACTTAATTGAGTTCGAGGATATCCAAAGACTGGACTGTGAAGGATTCATATTGCACCTGAACTCCGCAGCCGGCGTCATCATCCCGCCCTTCTCCCGAAAGGGGCGCGGAGCGGTCCAGGGCCAGATTGACGAAGTCGAACAGCTTTTGGTCAGCCAGTTGTGATGGCGATACGCGCTGCAAGGCGGAGAAGATTGTTTCCACGCGACCCGGGTACTGCTTTTCCCAGCCTCTGAGCATGTCTTTAATCACCTGACGCTGCAGGTTTTCCTGGGAGCCACAGAGGTTGCAGGGAATGATGGGAAAGCCTTTCTGCACAGCATAGCTTTCAATGTCCTCTTCACGGCAATAGGCCAGGGGGCGGATCACGATATTGCGCTTGTCATCGGCCAGCAGCTTGGGTGGCATGGCTTTTAAGCGCCCTGCGTAAAACAGGTTGAGGAACAGCGTCTCGACGATGTCATCTTTGTGGTGACCCAACGCCACCTTGGTGGCGCCGATCTCTTCCGCAAAACCGTAAAGCGTTCCCCGTCGCAAACGCGAACACAACCCGCAAGTGGTCTTGCCTTCAGGAATAACCGACTTGACCACGCTATAGGTGTCTCGCTCGATAATATGGAAAGGCACGCCGAGAGCGGTGAGATATTCGGGCAACACATGCTCGGGGAAACCCGGCTGCTTCTGATCCATGTTGACGGCGACCAGTTCGAAGTCGATGGGCGCGGTTTTCTGTAGCGCCATAAGGATGTCGAGCATCGTGTAAGAATCCTTACCGCCCGACAGGCACACCATCACCTTGTCGCCCTCTTCGATCATGTTGAAGTCAATGATGGCTTGCCCAACCAAACGCCGCAGACGCTTTTGCAGCTTGTTGAATTCAACTTTGTTTTTGCGCTCTTGGCTGAGAACCATTTTGACTACCCCTGAAAGAAACCGGCGCATTGTACGGATTTCGACCGTAGGAGTGAATGAAGCGGCACCCACAACGGCAAACTTTTGCCGGATCACCGGATAAGATTGCAGGGGTGGATTTCCCCATTTACAAAATTATTGAAATATCAAGGTGTTAAAAATAAAACTTAAAGCGGGAATACAGATTGCTTTAATCCGTGAAACCATCTTTATTCGTCAAATAATTGTTCAGGGGGCACGATGCTTGATTGGCTTTCACGCTGGCAGACGTTTTTCAGCAGGTGCGCGAACGACGCGTTGGGTAGTCCGGCGGGAGCGACATCGGCCAAGCAGATATGGGAATTGTCCACGGCGGCACAGCCGAATTGGAGCCCCTCGGAGACCCGAATTCTGACCCAGTGCGAGCACAGCAAAACCATTTGCACCATCACCAACAGCAGCCAAGACATCCCCTTGCAGACGGTGGTGCTGGGCAGCGATCCTGTCACCAACCAACTCTTGCTGGATGATTTTTTCCCACGACCTACAACCTCGCCGGTAGGGGGTCGGTTTCAACTCAGTCTGCCCATGGGTAAAGGATTGATGCTGCTCCAGGTGGTAGTGCGCAAGGAAATGCGTGCAGCCCCTGCTCCAGTTTACGTGGCGGAGGTTATTGAAAAAGCGACGGTGACTGATCGCCGTCAGAGCCAAAGATTGTATTTCTCCAGCTCCATGGCGCCACGGGTGGATCTGCTAATTCCCCTGTCGCCACGGATGCGCGGTCATCTGCTGGATCTGTCGGAAGGCGGTTTTGCCATGGTCTTTTACGGTGCGGCAAAACCGAAGCTCTTTGCACGCGCTGGCGATTGCCGTATCGACATTGAAGAAGACTTTGTCCTACGCCCCAAGGTGCAGATACTACAGGTGCGCACGCACCGCAAACCCTTTCATCACACCGTGATTCGCCTGCGCTTTACCGATCTGGCGGCAGCCGATAAAGACAAGCTCGCCTCATTTATCCAAAACTGCGCGCCCCAGACCCCGAGGTTGAGCGCGGCCTAATCAGGTTCCGATCGCTATAATGCGCGACTGATGTCCGGCAACGTCGGACTCCGCTCACTTATCGGATGGTCGTTACATGAGTTTTTTGTCCGGCGCTGACATTCTCGCCATTGATCGCGCACACCTGTGGCACCCCTACTCTTCTCTTGATCCTGAAGCGCCGCTTTATCCAGTAACTTCGGCGGAGGGTTGCGAAGTGACCTTGGCCGATGGGCGCAAGCTGGTGGATGGTATGGCGTCCTGGTGGAGTGCGATTCACGGATACAACCGGCCAGAACTCAACCAGGCGGTTTCGGCACAGTTGTCCCATATGGCCCATGTGATGTTCGGCGGTTTCACCCATGAGCCCGCAGTCCGCTTGGCGGAAACACTGGTCGCCATCATACCGCCGGGATTGCAGCGGGTGTTCTTTTCCGACTCGGGTTCGGTGAGCGTGGAAGTCGCTATCAAAATGGCGCTGCAGTACCAGCTCTCCCGCGGTGCCACCAGCAAAACCCGCCTGCTCAGTCTGCGCCGGGGCTATCACGGCGACACCCTTGGTGCCATGTCGCTTTGCGACCCGGAAACCGGCATGCATCACCTGTTTCAATCGCTACTCCCGCGCCAGTTTTTTATCGAGGCGCCTTCCTGCCGATTTGGCGATCCCTGGGATGAAACCTGCCTGCAACAACTGAAAGACACCTTGCAGCAACACCATCATGAATTGGCGGCGTTTATCGTGGAGCCGATCGTTCAGGGCGCTGGCGGCATGCGCTTTTATCACCCGGAATATCTGCGCGCGGCTCGTCAGCTGTGCGATGAGTTTGATGTGCTGTTGGTTACCGACGAAATCGCGACGGGATTTGGCCGCACCGGGCGGATGTTTGCATGCGAGCACGCCGGCATCACCCCGGACATACTCTGTTTGGGTAAAGCCCTCACCGGCGGCTATATGACGCTGGCAGCAACGCTGTGCACAGATAAGGTTGCTCAGGGCATTTGCGAAGGCGAAGCCGGCGTATTTATGCACGGCCCCACTTTTATGGCTAATCCTCTGGCCTGCGCGGTTGCCTTGGAGAGCACTCGATTGCTATTGCAATCGCCCTGGCAGGAGCGCATCGCCGCCATCGAACATCAGCTGCAGAAAGAGCTGCCGCCGCTGCGCCAACATGCAGCAGTTGCGGATGTGCGGGTGTTGGGCGCTATCGGAGTGGTGGAGTTGCGCGAACCAGTGGATATGAAAAAGGCAGTACCGCGATTGGTAGAACAAGGTGTGTGGCTCCGCCCGTTCGGGCGGTTGCTCTATACCATGCCGCCCTACGTGATAACGTCAGAGCAGT
>JAEZGT010000409.1 GCA_023416875.1 Pseudomonadota bacterium | reverse complement strand
TAACCGGGCCGGATGGAAAAACTGCGGCAGTTTAACCCGATCCGGCAGCGCCGATAAATCAGCGCACCAAGCGCCGGTTGACCCGCGCCAGCTCTTCGTCAAAGCGCTCGTATAGACGATCCAGAACTGCGGTTGCCACACCGTAAAACTCCGCCGCTGGAATCAAGGGGCCGTCGCGCAGTAATTGCTGATCGAGATAGGACAAAAAATCGAGAATGCGCTGCAGATTGTCACCATCCAGACCCGCGCGGCAACGCGGAGCTTCGAGCGCGGCAATTAAATCCTGCCCGAGCCCCTGAATATCCAAACGGCTGCGCGTCAGCAGCGGATCGTCCCACTCGCCTGAGTTGCTTGCGATCACTGTACCCAACGCGCGGATCTGACCGATATATTCAGCCAGCGTCAGCAGATCGCGCCATATATTGGTTTTCGTATAGGGACCGGTATCCAGGTGATGCTGAACCGCTATATCATCGACAAATGCCAGGACATTTTTGATCAGCCGGTTGTGCTGATCCATGTTGCCGGCGACCGAGAGGTGGGCAATATTGCCGGCGAGTCGTGCCCAATGCTGAGTGATGGTTTGCCAGCCCTCATGCTGTTTGATCCACTCACCTACGCTGCTGATTTGTTCAAAGTCACGACTGACCTGCAACCGCACCTCTTCCATCTTCCCCTGCAGGGACCGGTCGCCACTGAGCACCCCAGATGAGAGGCCGCGATGCCGTTGAATATGGGTAATCAACAGTCGCGTCGCCTGCAGCCAGATAACACCTTGCGCCTGCTGTTGGCGCGCCGCCTGATGGCGCACTACCGTGATCACCACGGCCACCACCACAAGAACAATTGGAATGATTTGAATCGGGACATGGGAGGTCAGCTCACCCATATCGTGCCTCTGTCTTTCTGCGCCGTTAGAAAGGCGGCCGAGCAATTAATATTCCATGCGCAGACGAAAGAAAAAGACGCCAAATGGAGATTTGGGGAGACTGAGAAAGATTAGCTTGGTGCGGCCTAATTGTCGGCCGCACCAGATAAGAGCGATGACGCCTACGGAAAACCGTAGGGCGACATCAAGCGCGGATATTTCGGCTGATAAATGCCTTGAGATGATCCAGGTTATCGTCCAACACTTGGTAACGCTCTTCGCGCATGAACAGGTCGTGCATGTGATGCGGCAGCGCCGGGTCCTGGCCTCGGCCGGCTTTGCGTACGGCTTCTGGAAATTTCGCCGGATGCGCAGTCGCCAAACAAATCATAGGAGTGGACGCGTCTTTACGGGTTTTGCGCCCCGCCTGCACGCCAATGGCCGTGTGCGGGTCGAGCAGGTATTCCGTAGATTCAAACACCTCCCGGATCACCTCAACAGTTTCCTCATCGCTCAAGCGGTAGCTGCTGAACAAGCTCTGCGCTTTGCGCAAAGGCTCTGATGCCAGGGTCAAACGACCGGAGGTCTTGAACTCATCCATCAATTGGCGAATCTGGTTGCCATCGCGCTCATAAAGGTCGAACAGCATACGCTCGAAGTTGCTCGACACCATGATGTCCATACTTGGCGACAAAGAATGCTGCAACGGCTTCTTGCTGTGGTCATTACCGCTGATGCAGCGGTGGAGAATGTCGTTGCTGTTGGTGGCGATCACCAGCTGCTCCACCGGGAGGCCCATACGCTGCGCCAGATAACCTGCGAAAATATCACCGAAATTACCGGTCGGGACGGAGAAGGAGACCTTTCGATGCGGCGCACCCAGGGCGAGGGCGGCGTAAAAGTAGTAAACGATCTGCGCCATGATGCGCGCCCAGTTGATGGAGTTGACCGCCACCAACTGGCGCCCCGCCGGCAGGAACGACTGGTCCGCGAAGCTCGCTTTGACGAGATTCTGACAATCGTCGAAATTGCCGCGCAGCGCGATGTTGTGAACATTCGCCTCCAGCACGGCGGTCATCTGCCGACGCTGGACTTCGGAAACCCGTTGATGAGGGTGAAGAATAAAGATGTCCACATTTTCGCAGCGGCGGCAGCCTTCAATCGCTGCCGAGCCCGTATCACCGGAGGTGGCGCCGAGCACTACCACTTTCTGGCCGCGCTTGGCCAGAATGTAATCCAGTAAATGTCCCAAAAATTGCAAGGCAAAATCTTTGAATGCCAGGGTCGGACCTTGGAATAGCTCGAGGATCCATTCGTTATGGCCAGTCTGCACCAACGGCGCTATAGCCTGATGACGAAAGCTGTCGTAGGAGGTATCGATAATGCGCTTGAGGTCGGCGTCCGGAATAGCGCCAGCGACAAAAGGAGAAATGATCTTGAAAGCAAGATCGCGGTAGGACAACCCAGCCCAGGAGGCGATTTCGGCATGCGAAAACTGCGGCAGTGTCTGCGGCACATACAAACCGCCGTCACTGGCGAGACCAGTAAGCACCACATCTTCAAAAGCAAGTGCCGGAGCGGCACCGCGCGTACTAATGTATTTCACGTGTAGTTAAACCTTGAAGGAGTTATGACAGGGATTCGACCCGAATCTTGACCACCTTGTGGCGAATGCTGTCCAGTTGTTCGATCTGTTCAATTGCCCGGTTGATATCGCTCTCGCGCACGCGGTTGGTCAACAGGATCACCGGTACCTCAGTCTCACCCTGCCAGGGTTGCTTCTGAATCAGCGCTTCAATACTGATGCCGGCGTCGCTCAATATCTGAGTAATGCGGGACAGAACTCCCGGCTTGTCCAGCGCCGACATGCGCAAGTAATAACAGGTTTCTATGGCCTCAATCGGCAGGATCGGATAGTTCTGGAGCTGCTCAAAGTGTGTGCCCAGGTAAGGAACTCGGACCTCGGGCTTCGCGTTAAGGGTGCGACTGAGATCCATGATGTCGGAAATCACCGCTGACGCCGTGGGCTCTGAGCCGGCCCCGGGGCCGTAATACAAAGTTGGGCCGACGGCGTCACCCTTGACCACCACCGCGTTGGCAACGCCATCGACATTGGCGATCAAGCGGCGCTCAGGAATCAGCGTAGGGTGCACCCGCAGCTCAACTCCATGGTCGTGCTTACGGGCAATACCCAGATGCTTGATGCGGTAGCCCAGCTCTCCAGCATAGGCCACATCCACAGGCGAAATCCTGCTGATGCCTTCGGTGAATACTTTTTCAAACTGCAGCGGCATACCAAATGCCAGAGCCGCTAAAATCACCAGTTTATGAGCAGCATCAATACCTTCCACGTCATAAGTGGGATCGGCCTCAGCGTACCCCAGCGCCTGAGCTTCCTTGAGAACGTCTTCGAATGCGCGTCCTTTATCGCGCATCTCAGTCAGAATGAAATTGCCAGTACCATTAATTATCCCTGCCAACCATTCAATGCGGTTGGCCGATAGCCCCTCACGCAGCGAGCGGATAATTGGGATGCCACCGGCGACCGCCGCCTCATAATTGATGCTGACACCTTTCTCATAAGCTTTTTGGAACAAGGCATTGCCATGCTGCGCGATCAACGCTTTGTTAGCTGTGACCACATGTTTGCCGTTGGCAATCGCCCTTTCAACCAATTCTTTGGCAATGGTAGTACCACCAATCAACTCGACCAAAATGTGGATTTCGGGATTTTCCGCAACCGCGAATATGTCGGAAGTAAAAGGGATATCGGCGAAATCCAGACTGGGATTCTGACGGCGGGCGCCAATTTGCGCTATACGGATATCACAACCGGTACGCGCTTTAATTTCCGCCTGATTGCGCAGGATCACCCTCACGGTACCACCGCCAACAGTACCCAGGCCACAAATACCAATATTGACTGGCTTCAATCTGACACCTCTGTGTTATTACACTGCCTGAGCCAAA
>JAEZGT010000408.1 GCA_023416875.1 Pseudomonadota bacterium | reverse complement strand
GACTAATCTGACGAATCGTGGTGTTGTGTAAAAAAATCTGACGTTTTTCACTGTTTCCCTCTCGCATATATCCCCTTTCGGGCGTAAGATAACGCCTTCTTATTAGTAACCGCTTACGCCAGCGCTCAAGCGTTACGCCTCGTTACGAGTTTTACTCGTCTTGTTTAAATCCAGAATCTGTTGTCAGAAATTTTTTTACACCTGAAGGTGATGCCATGTTCCGAAAACACGGCCGCACGTCAATTCGCTGCCCCATGCAACTGCGCCATCAGCGCTTGGGAGCTCTTGAAGTTGTGACCAATAACATCAGTGCATCCGGGATTTTTATTGGGGTGCAGCCCCAACTTGATCAGGGAATGCTCAGTCAATTGCGGCTGGGTGATTTATTGGAGGCGCAAATCGAAAGTCCTGACTCTGAGTCAGAGAAGGTCCGCCTGCGCGTCGCCCGTCTCGATAAAAATGGCTTTGCTCTGATGTTCATCTGAGCCCTCGCGGCTCAGCTCGTCGCCCTCGAATTGTTCTTTTTCCTCGGTATTTAACGGCAAAACAGCGGCTTCTTCCGCCGCGAGTAATTCTGCCGGAACGTCCTCCAGCGCGTTAATGCGAATGATCGAGCGCAGCTCGCCGATGTAGGGTGCGCCGCGCTCAGAATAACTGGTTAATTTTCCCGCCAATTCGTATCCGCTTACACGCTGCCCCGCAGCCGCTTTTTGTTGCCGCAGCAGGCGAAGGCCGTGGTAGGCGGAATGGGTATTAATGTTGTGAAAGTAGGCGGCGACAGACGCCCGTGCGGATTTAAACCTGGCGACCTCGTGAAACGCCCCCTGCCGGCGGTTATATGGGATCAGTCCGCAACCGGCTTTGAAGCACCATTGGCCGAAATAGTTATTGCCTTCGCGGGCGAACCGCGATGTCCCCCAAGCGGATTCCGAGGCGGCCTGCGCCAACGCCAATGCAGTGGGAATGGTATTGATGCGTCGATCCAATCGATCCAATGTCTGCTCCAGCGGTCCGTCTTCCACGTCATATCGCTGGGCCCATTCGGCCACCAGGGAGTAATCCTTGTGTGTCAATTTCTTGGAGGTTGCGCGCTTGGCGACGTCCTGAAGCTGCTCGCGCAATTGCAGTAAGCGCTCATTTTCCTGTTCCACCAGCGGCAAAATAAAATTGAAAAAGGCTTGTTTTCGAGTGGCGATATCACCAATGGCTTCGAAGTCAGGTGGTGCGGCATCGATCACCGCCTCGGTCTCGACAACTTTTTCTTCCGGCGGAGCCGTTGGCCATTGGCGGCAGGAAAGCCAAAAACATAAACCGAGCAGCAGTACACAATAACCGGTGAGGCTGTAGGCGATGGCGCGTTTGAACATACAGCGGTCTGTCGGCTAGAGCTTCAGAGAAGCCCGCAGCTCCTGAAGTTTTTCCTGATTACGCACTTTATCCAGCGGATCTGCCGCTTTTTCCGGGAGAGCTGGCGGCTGCGGCTCATCCAGTTGGACACCGTTTCGAACGGACAAGCAGATGTCTTCATAAATCTCCCGGAACACCGGGAAGGCAACCGCTTCGGGATTGGTCTGCAAAAAGTACCAGTCGCATCGTTTACCTGCGTGATAGACCGCCGGATGCGACCAGCCATAGCCGGCTTTGGGTGACGGGGCGCGGCAGGCTTCCAAATAGGCACTGTGCGCATCAGGCAGGCCGGGATCGCTGCTGGCTTTTTCGCAGTAGTGGATCATGGTGCGTAGCGTCGGCAGGTATTCGCTGGTTTCGATTACCATTTTGGCGGCGCTGAGTAGAGTGCGAGCGTCGAACTGACCCAGCATCTCCAGCCAAAGACGCTTGACCTCATTCAGCTCGGCAGCATTGCCGAACGCCTTGAGGTATTGGTTGTGATAGTTCAGACGGAACAGGGTGAAAACCTGGTTGATGGCATCGATCAAGGCTGTGCGCCTGACCTGGGTTGCGGCATTCCGGTCGTGGGTCACAGTGGGCTCAGAGCGCCCAGCTGCGGTCGGTGAGTTGTTCGGCAAGGCTCAATTCTCGCGTCGATTTGGTTTGAGGGTCGTCCGGCGCGTGGCGTTTCGCCCAGCGCTGTTTTACATATTGTAAAAAACGGGTATTCCAGGAGGCGTGCACCTGATTGCTGTCGCGCCAGTAGATCACAAATTCCGGCAATAGGCTCTGGGCAAAAGGAATATCGATATTCGCCAAGCGGAGCACCTCGTAAACATCCTGCGAAGGCATCCAGTTCGGCGCTATGCGCCGCGGTGTGGGATCGTGTTCCAGAGCCGCTTTGTAGCGCAGCCACTGATGATGGACATGATCGCGGAACTTTTTGTTCCAGTTATCCGACCGGGCGCCTTTTTCCCACCAGTAAAGCTCGAATTCCGGAATCGCATCCTCGACAAACTGGCGGCTGATGCCGGCGTGGCGCGTCAGCACGTCCATCGCCTCCTCACTAGGCCGCCAGTTGTACGTCATGGGCGTTTCGCGGCTGCGGGCGTTCTGTTCGGATTCGAATTCACGCCATTTGCGGATGGTGTGCTGGATGAACTTCGATCCCCAAGAATGGGCGGACTCGCCGCGCTCGCGCCAATAATTGACGAACTCGGGTACCTGCTCCAGGGCGAAGTTGGCGGGGATATTGTGCTGCGCCAGGCGGCCGAGGATCTCGCGGTCGGGCTGCCAGGAGGGGGCAATTAGATTTTTGCCCTGCATAGACGCACCCGCCGCCACTGGTGCGGTAACCGGCTGCACGACTTTGTCATTAAACGCGAACTTGAGCTGCAAAGCACTCGCGTAGGGTGCCGATGCAATCAGAATCAGCCCCTGCTCACGCAGATTGGCGGCGATGCGCTGTACGTCCAGCTGCTGCCAGAAGGGCATCAGCCTGTTGACCGTCGCTTCATTGAGGGTGAACCACAGATAGCCGTTACTGCCCAGCCCATCCTGATTGCGGGCCACGCCAGTCAGTATGGACAACATGGTCGCTTCCTCCAGGCCAATGGTGGCGGCGAGGGAGGGATACACCAAAATCGGCGATTCGGGGATGAGGCTGTTGGGGTCGATGGATCGGGTCATGATTCGCTCATAAAGTGGCGGGTACTTTAGCAC
>JAEZGT010000345.1 GCA_023416875.1 Pseudomonadota bacterium | reverse complement strand
TTGGCACTGCGTTTTGCCAACGATATTTTTGAGCCGATTTGGAATTCCAAGCACATCGATCATATCCAGATTTCCGTTACGGAAACCGTAGGTTGCGGCAACCGCTGGGATTTTTACGACGAAACTGGCGCTATGCGCGACATGATTCAAAACCACCTGCTGCAGGTTTTGTGTCTGGTGTGTATGGAGCCGCCGATCAATCTGGATGCAGATTCGGTGCGCACAGAAAAACTGAAAATTCTGCGCTGCCTCAAGCCCATGAGCGATCAGGACATTGAAAACAACACCGTGCGTGGTCAATACCGCAAGGGTACTGTCGGCGGTAAAGCCGTGCCTGGATATCTGGAAGAGGAAGAGGGCTGTCGCGAAAGTTTTACGGAAACTTTTGTTGCCTTAAAAGCAGAAATCAACAACTGGCGCTGGTCCGGTACGCCGATTTACATCCGCACCGGCAAGCGCCTGGATCGCCGCCACTCCGAAATCGTCATTCAATTCAAACAGAATCGCACCAATCTGTTTGCCGACCAGCTGACGCAGAATTGTGCCAATCAGCTCATTATTCACCTGCAGCCCGACGAAGGTATTTATTTGCGGGTGAAAAACAAAAAAGCTGGCCTGGATGCGCGCGTGCCGCTGGAAGATCGCAGTATGGATCTATCTTTTGCGGACAATGCCAAAAGTAAAAAGCACGACGCTTATACCCGGGTTCTGTTTGATGTGATTCGTAACGACCAGACGCTGTTTGTAAGTGAGGCCGAAGTTGAGGCCGCATGGGAGTGGGTAGATCGCATCATCAACGGCTGGAAAAGCAAGAACACAAAACCGGTGGGCTACGAAGCCGGCGCTAATGGCCCCGTAGAAGCCATTGAAATGCTGGCGCGGGATGGGCGTCGCTGGAATCGATCTGACTAAGAGGTGGTCCTGTGAATATTACGGTTGAGGCGGTAACCGCGCGAATCATTGAACGCAGTCGCAAACTGCGTTCCGCTTATGTGGACGCCATGCGGTCGACCATGGAGCAAAATCCACCCAAGCGCAGACTTTCCTGCGGCAATCTGGCTCACGCTTTTGCCGCCTGTAATGAGGCCGACAAAAACACCATTCGGTTGATGCAAACCGCCAACCTGAGTATTACCACTGCCTTCAACGACATGTTGTCGGCACATCAGCCCTACGAGCACTACCCAGAGTTCATCAAGGAAGTCGCGCGGGCAATGGGTTGCACGGCGCAGGTCGCCAGCGGCGTACCCGCCATGTGTGACGGTGTGACCCAGGGACAGGCGGGTATGGAGCTGAGTCTTTTCAGCCGCGAAGTTGTCGCCATGGCGACTGCGGTCGGCCTTACTCACAACATGTTTGATGGCAACTTGTTCCTCGGTATCTGCGACAAGATTGTTCCGGGCATGGTGATCGGCGCGCTGCAATTCGGTCATATCCCCGCCGTATTCGTACCCGGTGGCCCTATGCCGTCTGGTATTCCCAACAAAGAGAAAGCCAAGGTAAGACAGCAATACGCCGCCGGCGAAGTCGGCGAAGACAAGCTCCTCGAGATCGAAACCAAGTCCTACCACAGTCCCGGAACCTGCACCTTTTACGGCACCGCCAACAGCAACCAGATGCTGGTTGAGATGCTGGGTGTGCAGTTGGCTGGCTCATCTTTCGTCGAGCCGGGTTCAGAGTTGCGCAAGGCGTTGACCCAGGCGGCGGTGGAAAAGCTGATCGCCTGTACCGCGTCCGCCGGCAAATACCGCCCGCTTTACGAAGTGATCACCGAAAAATCCATCGTCAACGCGGTGGTGGGCTTGTTGGCGACCGGCGGCTCCACCAATCACACCTTGCACTTGGTGGCTATGGCCAGAGCCGCCGGCGTCATTTTGACCTGGGAAGACATGGATGAACTCTCTCGGGTAGTGCCTTTGCTGGCCCGGGTCTATCCCAATGGCGAGGCGGACGTAAACCATTTCCATGCCGCTGGCGGCATGTCCTATCTGATCCACGAGCTGCGCCGCGGCGGCCTGCTTAATGAGGATGTGGTGACTGTGATGGGGGGCGAAGGTCTTGCCGATTATGAAAAGGCGCCAACCCTGAATGCGAAGGGCGAGGCGGTTTGGGACAGCGTGGTGTCCGCATCTGCCAATACTGACGTGCTGCGTAATGTAGAGCAGCCTTTCTCACCCGAAGGTGGGTTGCGTTTGATGCGCGGCAATCTTGGGCAGGGCGTTATAAAAGTCTCCGCTGTTGCGTCGCAAAACCGTGTCGTCGAAGCCCCCTGTATCGTCTTCGAAACCCAAGAAGAGCTGATCGAGGCGTTCAAGCGCGGTGAATTGAACCGGGATTTTATCGCTGTGGTCCGCTTCCAGGGTCCGGCAGCCAACGGTATGCCCGAGCTGCACAAAATGACGCCGCCGCTCGGTCTCTTACAAGATCGCGGCCACAAGGTGGCATTGGTTACTGATGGCCGCATGTCTGGCGCATCGGGCAAGGTCCCGGCGGCGATCCATATCTCCCCGGAAGCTTGCAAAGGCGGTCTGCTCAACAAGCTCAAAACCGGTGATGTGATCCGTTTTGATGCCGAGCAAGGCATTCTCGAAGCCTTGGTGGATGCGGCAGAACTGGCTGCGCGACCGGCAGCCACGCTTAACCGTGAGCCCCAGAATTTGGGTCGCAATTTGTTTGACGGCTTCCGTCACTTGGCGGGACCGTCGGAGGAGGGTGCCTCCGTTTTTAACGCCTCCATCGACTTTCAATAAGGAATATCTGTGAACATTACTCGTGATTATCTCGCCCCTATCGGCGTTATGCCTGTGATCGTCCTGGACAAGGTCGAGCACGCAACTCCCGTAGCCGAAGCCCTCTACAAAGGCGGCATCAAAGCGGTTGAGATCACTCTGCGCACGCCTGTGGCGCTGGAGTGCATCAAAGTGATCAAACGCGAATGCCCGCACCTGATCGTTGGTGCCGGCACTTTGATCAATGAAAAAAATGTGGAAGATTGTGCGGAAGCTCAGGTGGATTTCGCGGTATCCCCTGGCATGACTCCGACACTGGTGCGCAAGGCTCAGGAGTGCGGCGTAAAACTGCTGCCCGGCGTAGCGACCTGCTCCGAGATTCTGACCGGAATGGAGTTGGGACTGTCCTGCTTCAAACTTTTCCCGGCCACAGCGGTGGGTGGATTGCCGCTTCTGAGGTCCATTCAAGGGCCGTTGCCTCAGGCGACTTTCTGTCCCACGGGCGGTTTGACCATTGATGATTTCGACCAGTATTTGGCGCTGCCCAATGTGGCTTGTGTGGGCGGTTCCTGGTTGGTGCCGAAAGCGGCGGTAGATGCGGGTAACTGGCAGGCGATCACTGATATCGCGGCCAAAACCATGGCCAAAGTTAAATAAATCCCTTCTTGCCTATTTAGTTAGGCATTCTTCATCTGATGCTTCACATGAAGCATCAGATGATCCTCGGAATATCTCCCAGAC
>JAEZGT010000342.1 GCA_023416875.1 Pseudomonadota bacterium | reverse complement strand
CAAGAACCCCCTCTGGATAATTAAAAGCTTTCGGTATTGGTGAACAGTCCGACGCGCAGATCTTTAGCAAAATAGATGTCTTTGCCGTCGACGGTGACTCTACCATCTGCGATTCCCATGACCAGTTTTCGTTCGATCACGCGCTTCAAATTGATGTGATAGGTGACCTTCTTAGCGGACGGCAGGATTTGGCCAGTGAATTTTACCTCTCCGGCACCAAGGGCGCGGCCTCTTCCGGGATTGCCGCGCCACGCAAGATAAAAGCCCACCAGTTGCCACATGGCATCGAGGCCAAGGCAGCCGGGCATTACCGGATCGCCGGGAAAGTGGCATTGAAAGAACCAGAGGTCGGGATGAATATCCAACTCCGCGACAATTTCCCCTTTGCCGAACTCGCCGCCGACCTGACTGATATGGGCGATGCGATCCACCATCAGCATATTTGGTTTAGGTAATTGTGCATTGCCGGGGCCAAACATAAGGCCGTCGCCACAGGCGAGCAATTCGTCGCGTCCGTAGGAAGGTTTCGGCTCGAAAGGCTGCATAGGGTGCTCTTGTGTCGTGATGTTAATGATCAGGAGAAGCTGCCGGACTTCGTGCTTAACTTATTCTGGTCTGGGCACTGCCGTTGAATAAGCCGCCGCTTCTGGGGTGCCGATTCTCGGGGGACTGCCATTCTAGCGGCAAAACATATGATGTCCAGCAAAAAGCGCTTAGCGACTGGGTTCGGTTGCATTTCGCCGAAATGCGTATGGTATAGTCGGCGCCTTGTTTGTCTACCCTTCGTCATTCTAAGGATGAGTTTATGATTAAGAAGTGCCTGTTCCCTGTTGCGGGTTATGGTACCCGCTTCCTCCCCGCCACCAAATCCATGCCCAAAGAGATGCTCCCCATCGTGAATAAGCCCTTGGTGCAATACGGCGTTGAGGAATCTCTGGAAGCAGGTTTGAGTGAGATCGGATTTGTTACAGGGCGGGGCAAGCGCGCGATCGCGGATCACTTCGATGTGAGCTATGAATTGGAGCATCAGATTGCCGGTACCTCTAAAGAAGAATATCTCAGCTCCATCCGTTCGGTTATGGCGCGCGGTTCTTTTTCGTTTACCCGTCAGCGTGAGATGCGCGGCCTTGGCGATGCCATTCTCAATGGCAAGCGTTTGATCGGCGATGAGGCTTTCGGCGTGGTTCTCTCCGACGACCTCTGTGTTTCCGATGGCGATACCCCCGGCGTATTGGCGCAAATGGTCAATCTTTATCGTCAGTTCCGTTGCAGTATCGTGGCTATTCAAGAAGTACCGGAAGATCAGATTTCCAAATTCGGTGTGATTGCCGGCAGTCAGATCAAAGCCGATCTGGTGCAGGTATCCAATATGGTGGAAAAACCGGACGCGAAAGATGCTCCTTCCAATCTGGCAGTGATCGGCCGTTACATTCTTACGCCGGACATCTTTGACATTCTGGAAACTACCCAGCCTGGAAAAAATGGCGAAATCCAATTGACTGATGCGCTTTTGACTCAGGCTAAGAGCGGCTGTGTGTTGGCTTATAAATTCAAAGGCCGCCGCTTCGACTGCGGAAGTGTTGAAGGCTTTGTCGAAGCCACCAATTACGTCTACGAGAATATCTACAAAGCCTGATACGCCTGAGTTAATGGACGAATGATGAAGATTGAGTGTTTTAAAGCGTATGACTTGCGCGGGCGCGTACCCGAAGAGCTCAACGAAGAAGTTGCCTACCGCGTGGGTAGGGCCTTTGTCGATTTTCTTTCGGCCAAAAGTGTGGTGGTGGGGCACGACATACGACTGACCAGTGCGTCGCTTTGCGATGCGCTGGTTCGCGGCCTTACTGAGGCAGGGGCCGACGTGACTCACATCGGTCAGTGCGGTACGGAGGAGGTTTATTTTGCGACCTTCGAGCTCGGCGTCGACGGGGGTATCTGCGTAACGGCAAGTCACAATCCCATGGATTACAACGGCATGAAATTGGTTCAGCGCGGGTCGCGGCCAATTTCCAATGACAGCGGCCTGTTGGACATTCGTGAAATCGCCGAATCCGGAATATTCAAAACGCCGCTGGCTACGGGTTCTGTACAGCGCCGGGATATGCGTCCGGAATATGTGAAACATTTGCTGTCCTATGTGGATGTAAAACAGTTCAAACCTTTAAAAGTGGTGGTCAATCCGGGCAATGGCGGTGCCGGTGCGGTGGTGGAAGCGCTTGAGGCTTTTCTGCCGTTGCAATTCGTTAAGGTGCATTTTCAGCCCGATGGGAATTTCCCCAATGGCATTCCCAATCCAATTCTCGTGGAAAACCAAGGCGTCACTTCCCGTGCGGTAATCGAAGCGGGCGCCGACTTGGGCATAGCCTGGGATGGGGATTTTGACCGTTGCTTTTTCTTTGATGAAAAAGGCACCTTCGTCGATGGTTATTATGTGGTTGGCCTTTTGGCGGACGCATTTTTGGCGCGCTATCCCGCCGCGAACATAGTGCATGATCCGCGCCTGGTCTGGAACACAGTTGATCTGGTTACTGCTGGCGGCGGTCGGCCAGTGCAAAGCAAAACCGGTCACGCGTTCATTAAAGAGCGTATGCGCAAAGAAGATGCGGTGTACGGCGGAGAAATGAGCGCGCACCATTATTTCCGGGATTTCGCCTACTGCGACAATGGCACCATTCCTTGGTTGTTGGTCATTGAGTTGATGAGTCGCCGCGGGCAGACCTTGTCGCAAATGGTGAACGAGCGCATCACCAAATTTCCCTGTAGTGGCGAAATTAATCGCAAGGTGGCGGATCCGGTCGCACTACTGCGTAAAATCGAGGAGAAATACGCGCCTGATGCTCTTGAGGTCGACAAGACTGACGGTTTGTCTGTGGCGTTTGCCGACTGGCGGTTTAATGTGCGCAGCTCCAGCACAGAACCGGTATTTCGTCTGAATGTAGAATCGCGTGGCGACGCACTTCTGATGCAACAGAAGACGGAAGAGTTACTGGCAATGATGTAAGGTGCGAGCATCCATTCCCGCGACAAAGCCGACATAATGTCGGCTTTTTTGTTTGGGCTTACACCGTGGATGGAAAATGTCATCTGGCAAATGAGGTGAAATAGGGTGGAGTGGACGCAAGCAGAAAAGATTGCCGTGGGGATTTCCTCTTGCCTGCTCGGCGAGCAAGTGCGCTACAACGGCGGACATAAACATAACCACTACTGCACGGATGTCTTGGCGAAATATTTTTCTTTCAAACCGTTTTGCCCTGAGGTCGCTATCGGCATGGGCGTGCCGCGGCAAACCATTCGCCTCGTAGGTGAGCTGGCTCATGCGCGAGCGCTCGGTACGCAAGATTCAGCATTTGACGTTACCGAACGCCTTTTGGATTATGCCGATAAAGCCAGCGCAGAGATTGAGGCTTTGTGCGGCTATATCTTGATGCACGATTCTCCCAGTTGCGGCCTGTACAGCACCAAGGTTTATAACGATAAAGGCGCACCGATAGGCAAGGGTGCGGGGCTTTATGCGGGAAGACTGCGCACGCGTTTTCCTTTATTGCCAGTGGAAGAGGCGGGAAGGCTAAATGATCCGGTCTTGCGCGAAAATTTTATTGCGCGGGTATTTTTATATGAGCGCTGGCGCCGGGAAGTCGCAAATAATCCTAGTGCGCGTAATTTGGTTGATTTTCATTCACGCCATAAATATTTTTTTATGGCGTATGGACAGAAGCTGTATCGCGACACTGGCGCGATGGTCGCAAAAGCTGGCGGTGATGACCTGCCGCAACTGCTGGTGAACTACATCGACACGATCATGCGTGCTACGCAAAAGCCACCCACTCGCAAGGGGCATGTGAATGTGCTGGCTCATATGGTGGGTTATTTGCGCAAAACCGTACCGGGAGGTATTCGTCAGGACTTGGTTCAGGCGATAGAGGAATATCGCGTAGGCCATGTACCGCTGGCGGTGCCGATGAAATTGCTGCAGCACTATCTGGAAAATTACGGCAGTGCTTATATACGACAGCAAATCTATTTAAATCCGTACCCGTTTGAGCTGGGTTTGCGCAACCATATTTAAAGTTTTTATTTTTGTCGGTAAATAACGGTTGACGCTGTGGGATGTGCTCCCTATAATTCGCGGCCTCAGCTAAGTCGACAGGCTTTCTGATCAGGTGCGGGGTGGAGCAGCCTGGTAGCTCGTCGGGCTCATAACCCGAAGGTCGTTGGTTCAAATCCAGCCCCCGCTACCACTTTTTCTAAAAGACTATCTTGTATTCAAGATGGTCTTTTTTTTTGACAGAACCAACGGCTTTTTTGAAGGTCGTTGACGGATGGCCGCCCCGTTCAAATCCAGTCCCGCTGCCACTTTTTTAAAAGGGTCGTCTTGTGCAAGCAGGACGCCTTTTTTATTTTCGAATCAAATTTCCCTGCCATCTGCCGGCGATACATCCCGTAGTTTCTCGCCTAGAGCTCCGCTCTATCAGCATTTGGCCTCAGTCGATGCATTGAGCGGCGTTTTCCTATACCCTTGCGCCTTTATTTTTTTGCACCCCAAGAAATGCGTCGCCAGGATTTTTATTACGACTTACCCGAAGACTTGATCGCCAAGGCTCCTGCGCAGGAGCGGCGGTCGAGCCGTTTGCTGTGTCTGGATGGCGCCACTGGCAACCTTGAAGATCGCCAATTTGCGGACATTCTCTCCCTTGTCCGGCCGGGTGATTTGATGGTGTTTAACGACACTCGCGTTATTCCGGCGCGGGTGTTCGCGCAGAAGCCCACCGGCGGCAAAGTTGAGATTCTGGTCGAGCGGGTGCTGGCGAGCGATCTGGTGCTGGCGCATGTTCGCGCCAGCAAAGCACCCAAGCCGGGTGGCGTACTGTTGTTGGAAAACGGGACGGAAATTGAGGTCGTGGGACGGCGGGATGAGCTGTTTGAGCTGAAATTTCCGGCGGGCAGTTCGGCGATGGCAGTGCTGGAAGCCGTCGGGCATATACCGCTGCCGCCCTATATAAATCGTCCTGATGAGGTGCTTGATCGCGAGCGCTATCAACGGTCTTTGGACGTAATCCTGGTGCAGTGGCAGCGCCGACTGCGGGGCTGCATTTTGACGGTGGCTTGCTGGAGCAATTGGTTGCGCAGGGAGTGGAAACCGCATTTGTCACCTTGCATGTCGGCGCGGGCACCTTTCAGCCTGTGCGGGTGGACGACGTGCGCAGCCATCGCATGCACAGCGAAGTGATGGTGTTGAATGCCGAGGTATGCGCGCAAGTGGAGGCGACCAAGGCGCGCGGCGGCAGAGTGATCGCCGTGGGAACCACCAGTGTGCGCTGTCTGGAGACCGCCGCTCGCGACGGTCGTATTCGCCCCTATGAAGGCGAGACCAATATTTTTATTTATCCCAGCTATCAATTTAGGTTCGTGGACGCGCTGGTAACCAATTTCCATCTGCCGGAGTCGACCTTGCTGATGTTGGTGAGCGCCTTCGCCGGCTATAGCCACACCATGAAAGCCTATCGCCACGCGGTGGCCCAGCGCTACCGCTTTTTCAGTTACGGCGACGCCATGTTTATAACACCCAATCCCGGTGCCGCTGCGGAATTTGCGCAGCTGTAAGCGGGGCCTGTTTGACGAATCACTTATGTCTTTTATGCAGTTTGAATTAGATGGAACCGACGGGCTTGCCCGTCGCGGCCGTCTGTATTTTCCTCGCGGCGTGGTGGAAACGCCCACGTTTATGCCGGTCGGCACTTACGGGACGGTGAAGGGAATTTTGCCGCGCGATATTGAAGCCACAGGAGCACAGATCGTTCTGGGCAACACCTTCCATCTTTATCTTCGCCCCGGCACTGCGGTTATCCGTGCTCACGGCGACTTGCACGATTTTATGCGTTGGCACGGGCCGATATTGACCGACTCCGGCGGCTTCCAGGTATTTAGCCTGGGGGAGATGCGCAAAATCACGGAAGAGGGCGTGACCTTCCGTTCCCCCATCGACGGCAGTAAGGTCTTTTTAAGTCCGGAAGTCGCCATTCAGGTCCAGCGCGAACTGGGTTCGGACGTGGTGATGATCTTTGACGAGTGCACACCTTATCCCGCGACCAGGGAACAGGCGCGGGATTCCATGCAGCTGTCATTGCGTTGGGCGGAGCGCAGTAAAACTGCTCATGGCGATAATCCTTCGGCGCTGTTTGGCATAGTCCAGGGCGGCATGTACGAAGATCTGCGATCCATTTCTCTTGCTGGTTTGCGGGAAATCGGCTTTGACGGTTACGCCATCGGCGGATTGAGCGTGGGTGAGCCTAAGGCCGATATGTTGCGCGTGCTGAACCATTTGGCCCCGGAAATGCCAGTGGACAAACCGCGCTACCTGATGGGGGTGGGCAAGCCCGAAGATATAGTAGAGGCGGTGTTTCGCGGGATCGATATGTTCGATTGTGTGATGCCCACCCGCAATGCTCGCAATGGCCATCTGTTCACCCGCGGCGGAGTGGTGAAAATCCGCAACGCGGTGCATAGGCATGATACCGGTCCACTGGATTCAAGTTGCGACTGCTATACCTGCCGCAATTTCAGTCGGGCCTATCTGCATCACCTGGATAAATGTGGAGAGATGCTGGGGGCACAGCTCAATACCATTCACAACCTGCACCATTACCAAACGGTGATGCGCGAGTTGCGTCAGGCGATTGAGCTGCGCCGGTTGAGTGCTTACAGGGAGGAGTTTTACGCGCGACAAAACTTGGCGCCGCCTTCCATTCAGGGCGATAAAGCGACCCAGGTTGAATAGATAGGGACTCAACCTCACCTTGGCCGGTTATAATGCGCGCCGCATTTATAATCAGAAGCGGGTGACAGTGCAGGTCAGACCGGCACAACGAGCCGAGAATTTCTTATAAAACAAAGTTGGACTCACTCATGAATCGTTTTCCTTTGTGGAAGTATGTCTTGCTGATTCTGGTAATCGGTTTTGGCTTCATCTACGCCCTTCCCAATATTTACAGCCCTGATCCGGCCATTCAGATCACCAGCAACTCCCGCGCTGCGGAACTCAATGACGAGTTGTTGCAAGCAGTCGGCAACACCCTGCAGCAAGCCGGCATCGACTATTTTGGGGCTGAGATCACACCGGAAGGTTTTGCCATGATTCGCTTGCGCGACGCCGGCCAACAGTTGGCGGCGCAAAAGGCGGTGCAGACCTTGCTGGATGGCGCGCCCTATCAAGGCGAAGACAAGCGCTATGTTGTCGCGCTCAATCGCGCCTCCACCACACCGGATTGGCTGTCCTCTTTGGGTGCATCGCCGATGAATCTCGGCCTCGATCTCGCTGGCGGTGTGCACTTCCTCCTGGAGGTCGATACTCCAAAAGCGGTGGCGGATCGCATGGAAGATATGCAGGAAACCATCAAAAAGGGCATTCGCGATAAGCGCTTGTTCAACGTTGATGTGCAATTGAAAGGCCGCACCCTGACGCTCACCACTCCCAACGAAGACACCCAGAAAGCATTGATCAGCATCATGCAGGAGAGTCTGCCGGACCTGTCACGCCAGCGCGGCAGTGATGGCGGGTCTTATTGGGTGCGAGGCACACTGGAAGACCGGGTCATTCAGGAAATCGAAGACCACGCGGTATCGCAGAACCTCACCACCATTCGCAATCGTGTCAATGAGCTGGGTGTGAGCGAGCCGTTGGTGCAGCGCCAGGGGCGAAATCGAATCGTGGTTGAGCTGCCGGGTGTACTGGATGCGGCAGGGGCAAAAAAAATTCTCGGCAAAACTGCCAACCTTGAATTCCGCCTCGAAGCGGCGCCTGACGCACCACTGACTCAGAAAGAGCGTTTTGAATTCTATACGGAAGAAGAACGTCAATTGCGCGGGCCAAAATTTCTCGAGCGCCGCCGGATTATCACTGGGGAGAGAGTCGTCAACGCTGTCTCCGGTTTTGATGACCAGTCCAACAGCCCGAAAATCGACATCACCTTGGACGGCGAAGGCGGCACATTGATGCACCACGCCACCCGCAACGAGGTCGGCCGCAATATGGGCGTGCTGTTTATCGATTACTACACCGAGAAACAGCGGGTAGTGGAAAACGGGCAAGTAGTGGAGAAAGAAATCTCCAAAGCCGACAAAAAAATCATCAACCTGGCGACCATCCGCAGTGCTCTGGGTGTGCGCTTCCAGATCACCGGTCTCGATAGCCCCAAAGAAGCCAATGATGTCGCCTTGTTGTTACGCGCGGGTTCTCTGGCGGCTCCCATGGTCTTTGTGGAAGAACGTACCATCGGGCCTTCGCTCGGTGCGGAGAATATTGCGATGGGTGTCGAGTCGGTGAAGCTCGGATTGTTAATGCTGGTTCTGTTCATGCTGGCTTATTACAAGGTATTCGGTCTTGCCGCGAACATTGCATTGGGCATGAACATCATTCTGCTCACTGCACTTATGTCGATACTCGGCGCGACACTGACCATGCCCGGTATTGCGGGAATCGTGTTGACCATGGGCATGGCGGTGGATGCCAACGTGCTGATTTTCTCCCGTATCAAGGAAGAGCTTAAGGCGGGCTTGCCTACGCAGAGTGCGATTCATGCCGGCTTTGATCGGGCCTTCACCACCATTATGGATGCCAACATCACGACCTTGATCGTGGCGTTTATCTTGTTTGTGATCGGCACAGGGCCAGTAAAAGGCTTCGCAGTAACCTTGTCTCTCGGTATTTTGACTTCCGTTTTCACCGCCATTGTCGGAACACGGGCCGTCATCAACCTTATATACGGCAATCGGCAAGTTTCTAAATTGTGGATCTGAGCGGGCGGATAAAAATATGACCAGCCAAACTGAACGAGTTTTTAATTTCATGCGATGGAGCCGGGTGGCAGCGGCTCTTTCATTGTTGTTGATTCTGGGATCTTTTGTTTCCTTTTTTGTTAAAGGGCTGAATCTCGGACTGGATTTCACCGGCGGTACTCTGATTGAGCTGCACTACGAAAAAGCCCCGAATCTGGAAACGGTGCGCAACCAGTTGACCGAAGCTGGTTATGCCGGGGCTATCGTCGTCCATTTCGGTTCGGAAAACGCGCTGCTGGTGCGTTTGAGAGGTGATGCGGGCGAGAGCGATGTGGAAAGGGCCGCTGCTAATATGGGTGAACGTATTGCCCAGGCACTACGGGACGCGACGCCTGACAATAACATCGAGCTTATGCGCAGCGAAGTGATCGGCGCTCAGATGGGTGAAGAGCTGGTCAGCGATGGCTTGCTGGGTGTTCTCACTGCGTTTGCCGGTATTTTTCTTTACGTTGCCGTTCGCTTTCAGAAGAAGTTTTCCATCGGCGCGATAGTGGGCTTGGTGCACGACGTTATCATCGTGATGGGCTTGTTCTCCGTATTGCAGTTGGAGTTTGACCTCACGGTGCTGGCTGCAGTGTTGGCGGTAATCGGATACTCCATTAATGACACCATCGTTGTGGCGGACCGCATCCGCGAGAACTTTCGTTTGCTGCGCGAGCACACCACACGGGAAATTATTGATATTTCGTTGACGCAGACCCTGGGGCGAACCTTGGTGACCTCGGGTACCACCTTGATCGTGTTGTTCGCCTTATTGTTTGTTGGTGGTGAACTCATCCGCAATTTCTCCATTGCGTTGATCGTTGGTATCACCGTTGGTACTTATTCAACGATTTACATCGCTTCGGCCATCATGATGTGGCTGAATTTGTCGAAAGAAGATTTGATGCCGCCAGTGAAAGAGGGCGCTGAACTGGATGAGATGCCGTAGGTATTGAATCGGGAAGATTAGGAAAGGGGGCGTTGGCCCCCTTTTTATTGAAAGATCAGGAGATAGGTTTGGCGGGTTTGGTGTCGGTCTGGTCGTTGGTGTCCAGGTTTTTTACTCGCTCGAGAATTTCCTGAATGGAAAACGATTGATCCAGCCGGTGCGCGTCTTCCGGCAGGCTGGCGTCTCCAAGTGTGGCGAACAGATTCTCGATCTCGCTCGACAGGTTTTTGCTGAAATCCCGGAACTTCATAGGGCGACCCCTCCGCATACAACGTGGTTTAGCATTTGGCCCAGGATGTAGGCGGCTACTTTGCTGGTGCTTTCGAAAAGTATAGACTCGGGCCCGTTTGCGCTACGCCGACGGCCTATGTAATGAAAAAACAATCTAGGTCCGCACATATTCATTCCGGTGTAGTGGGACTTTGCGCCAATCAATGGAGTTGGAATAGGGGATAAGGGTGCTACTCAAATTTTTAAAATCGCTGTTCAGCTCCGATCACGAACGCGAGCTGCATGAGTTGCGCGAGGCGGTCGCGCGGCATCAGCGTATCTTTCACGGCAGCCATGGTTACGGCTATTTCGACTGGGACCTGATGGCCCGGCGCATGGATTGGAGTGGCGGCTACTGGCGCTACTTGGGTTATACCGACGAGGACGTGGATTACATATCGGTATCCACCAACTACTACGATTACATTCATCCGGACGATGTCGACAAGGTGCGTGACGCGGTCGACCGTATGTTGAAAAAGCCGGGCCCCGGCGAAGTCACCTATCGCACCCGCCGCAAAAAAGGTGGTTACATCTGGTCTGAAATTCGCGCCGACTCCGTGCGTGATAAAAACGGCTGGGTGCTCTACATCAGCGGCATCGCCTTCGATGTCACCAAGCAGAAACAGACCGAGCAGGCGCTGTTGATCAGCGAGGCACGTCACGCCCGCATTATTCAATCCTCCAACGATGGCATCTGGGAATGGGCAGCCGAGCACGGCGGTTTCCATTTTTCCAATCGTTGCTGGGAACATTTGGGTTACACCGACCACGACGATGTGGTCAACCAAGGCATAGATCGCATTCAGGCATGGCGCCGCCGCATGCATCCAGATGATGGCATTGCCTTTGATAAAGCCCTCGCGGCTCATATCCGCAGCGAAGCCCCTTTCGACGTGGAGTACCGCATTCGCGGCAAGGACGACAAGTGGCGGTGGATTCGTGCGCGTGGTCAGATGACCTTCAATGAGCGCGGCGAGCCGCTGCGGATGTCCGGCACCAATATGGACATTACCGAACTCAAATTGGCCGAAGAACGTGTATTGCGGGCCAAAGAGGTGGCGGAAAAAGCCAATAAAGCCAAGTCGGAATTCCTCTCCAGTATGAGTCACGAATTGCGCACGCCGCTCAACGCGATTCTGGGCTTCGCTCAACTCATCGAAATGGACGCGTCGCTCTCGCCCGGCTTGCAGGAAAGCGCCGGGGAGATCCGGGCGGCAGGTGAACATTTGCTGCAGTTGGTGGGCGACGTGCTCGACCTTGCCAAGATCGAAGCGGGCAAGCTTACTCTGACTATTGAAATGCTGCGCCCGGTGGAGTTGGTGAAAGAATGTCTCGCTCTGGTCAAGTCGCAGGCGGAGGCCCGCAGTGTGCAACTGTGTTTGCAGACGAATGATCTAGCCGGTTGCGCCGTCAATGGCGATAAGGTGCGTTTGCGCCAGGTCTTCCTCAACCTGATCGGTAATGCCATTAAATACAACCGCGAGCAGGGCAAGGTAGTGATTACCTGTTGCATCGTCGATGAGCATTATTTGCGTATCAATATCGAAGACACGGGTCGGGGCATTCCTAAAGAACGCCACGCAGAGGTGTTTCAGCCTTTCAATCGCTTAGGGGCGGAATTAGGCAATATCGAAGGCAGCGGCGTGGGGTTGGTTATCACCCGCCAGCTGGTCGGCCATATGGGCGGCCGTATCGACTTCACCAGTGAAGAAGGGATCGGCAGCCAATTCTGGGTCGATTTGCCGCTCTGCCTGGAGGGCGCGCAAACGGCGCCTATTGCTCCAGCTCCAGCGGTAGCGGCACAGGACGAAAATCTGTTCCAGCTCGCCGTTTCCGGTAGCAAGAAGATTCTGTATATCGAAGACAATGTTTCCAATCAGCGCTTAGTGGCCCGCTTGTTGGCGCGCCATCCCAATCTGCAGCTCGACCTGGCGGCTGACGCACTGCGAGGACTTTATCTGGCGCGAACCAATCGGCCGCACCTGATCCTGATGGATATCAATCTGCCGGGGATGGATGGTTATGAGGCTCTCGAAGTGCTGAAGGCCGATCCCAATACTCGCGGTATCCCAGTCGTTGCGCTTTCCGCCAATGCCATGGCGCAGGACATAGATAAGGGCCGTTCGGCGGGCTTTGCCTATTACTTGACCAAGCCGCTCAATCTCCAGCAGTTGATGGAAGTGATGAATATCTTGCTGGAGGAAGAGGACACTCCCGTGTCCTGAGTTTTGGGAAGATGGGCGGTACTCAGATGCCGCCCATATGCTTGCCAACAATTTGCAGCAGCGGCTTGAAGACCTTCGGCGTGGCGCAGACGATATTGCCGCTGTCCAGAAAATCGCCACCGCCTTTGAAGTCGCTGACCATTCCGCCGGCCTCTTTCACCAGCAGCACACCGGCTGCCATATCCCACTCTTTTAAGTTCATTTCCCAGAAACCGTCATAGCGCCCTGCGGCCACATACGCCAAGTCCAGCGCTGCAGATCCAGGACGGCGGATGCCGGCGGTCTGGCCGGCGATTTCGCGCAGGCAGGCTAGGTAGGGATCGATATGTTCCAGAGCGAAACCATTGAAGGGAATGCCGGTGCCGATCAAGGCGCCGTCGAGGCTGCGGCGAGCGCTCACGCGAATGCGGCGGCCGTTGAGCATGGCACCTTTGCCTTTGCTGGCTGTGAACTCCTCGCGCTTGACCGGATCGAGAACAATCCCATGCAGCAATTGGCCTTTGTGGACACAGGCCAGGGAGACGGCGAAATGGGGAATGCCATGGAGGAAGTTGGTGGTGCCGTCCAACGGATCGATCACCCATTGATAGTCAGCATCGGGATCGCCCACGGAGCCGGATTCCTCGCCGCGGAAGCCGTGGTTGGGGTAAGCCTTTTTCAGGTGATAGATGATTTCCTGTTCGGCTTTGCGGTCCACGTCGCTGACGAAGTCGTTCTGGCCTTTTTCCTCAATATTGAGCAGGTCGACGCGCTCCAGGGAGCGTTCAATAATTTCTCCGGCTTTGCGCGCCGCGCGCAACGCCATAGTAAGCATGGGTTCCATGGGATATGTCTCTGGAGGGGTTGCTGCAAAAAGCGCGGGATTATAACAGCGCGCTGGCGAATCTGCTAAACTCCGCGCCCTTTTGCACCGCCCGACAGGGCGCCGGTCAAACGGAGAACGGAGCGCATGTTCGACAAAATTCGCATGGTCCTGGTGAATACCACCCATCCCGGCAATATAGGCGCGGCCGCCCGCGCCCTAAAAAACATGGGATTGTCGCGGCTGGTGCTGGTGGATCCCCTTGAATATCCCTCCGAACGGGCGCTCTGGCGCGCCGCCAATGCCCTGGATGTGATGGACAAAATTCAGGTGGTCAGCACGCTCGAAGAAGCGGTGGCGGATTGCAGTCTGGTGATCGGCACCAGCGCGAGAGAGCGCCGCATCCCCTGGCCGCTGTTGACTCCTCGCGAATGTGGCGACCGTGTGTGGGCGGAGGCCGCGCAGCACGAAGTGGCAATTGTTTTCGGTCGTGAAGACCGAGGCCTGACTAATGAAGAGCTGCAGAAGTGTCACTACCACGTCCATATTCCCGCCAACCCCGAATACAGTGCGCTCAACGTCGCCGCCGCTCTCCAGGTCATCGCTTATGAAGTACGTATGTCGGCACTGGCGGCGGAGCAGGGCGGAGTGCCAGTGCACTTTGACGACTGGGACCAGCCACCGGCTCAGGTACAGGACGTGGAAATGTACTTCACCCACCTGGAAGAGACCCTGACGCGTCTCGGTTTCCTCACCGCCGATAATCCCCGCCAGACCATGACCCGCTTGCGTCGGCTGTACAATCGTGTGCGCTTGGATCAAATGGAACTCGGCATATTGCGAGGCGTTTTAACCTCGGTGCAGAACCACCTGTTTCATTCGCAAAACCGGATTGCGGCACTGGAGGAGCGCGTGCGGGAGTTGGAGCAGGCTGCTAGCGGCAAGAATACTTGACTGAATTACTAGGGTATTCGATAATTCCGGCCCTCTTTTGCTGGCATTTGTCTGAGGAATCATCATGCGCTTAACGACCAAAGGCCGCTACGCGGTAACGGCGATGCTCGATCTTGCGCTGCACAGCACCGAGGGGCCTGTGAGCCTTGCGGACATTTCCCGGCGCCAGGAGATTTCCCTGTCCTATCTAGAACAATTATTTGCCAAGTTGCGCCAGAACGACCTGGTCTGCAGTGTGCGCGGTCCGGGCGGCGGCTATCGCTTGAAGCGCCCGCTGGACGAAGTATTTGTGGCGCAGATCATCGACGCGGTGAACGAGTCCGTTGATGCGACCAACTGCGGCGGCGCGGGCAATTGCCAGCAGGGTGAAGTGTGTTTGACCCACTATTTATGGACAGACCTGAGCCAGCAGATCCACCAGTTCTTAAGCAGCATCAGCTTGGCCAGTCTGGTGGCCCAGCGCGACGTCCAATCCGTCTCTGCCCGCCAGAACAACCGCTCGATCCGCGGCGATGATGAATCCGTCATAGCTGTCACCTCGCTCAATTGATCGGAGCTTTTCGATGCCGACACAGGTTTATCTCGATTACGCCGCCACCACCCCAGTCGATCCGCAGGTCGCGCAAAAAATGGGTGAGTGCCTGACGTTCGAGGGCAACTTTGGCAACCCCGCATCGCGCTCACATTTTTTTGGCTGGCGCGCGGAAGAGGCCGTGGAGGAGGCGCGCAATCAAGTGGCTGCGCTCTTGTCCGCCGACCCACGAGAGATTGTTTGGACCAGCGGTGCCACCGAATCC
>JAEZGT010000356.1 GCA_023416875.1 Pseudomonadota bacterium | reverse complement strand
TCACGCAAAAAATTTCCACTTCAAAAAAATGGCAGACGCGCACATTTAAATTCAATCCCAAAGTGGATACAGATTCGGCGCGATTGGAAATTATCGGCGAGGGCAAAGGCCGTTTTGGTGTGGGCGCTGTTTCGCTGATGCCAGCGGACAACATCAAAGGTTTTCGTGCGGATACACTCGCACTGATGAAAGAAATGCGCTGCCCGATTTTGCGCATGCCCGGCGGCAATTTCGTCTCCGCCTACGATTGGAAAGACACCATCGGCGATCTCGACCGCCGTCCGCCGATTTTCGACCCAGTGTGGCGAGCAGTGCAACCCAATGATGTGGGTGTGGATGAGCTGCTGCAATTTTGCGAGCTGATCGGCAGCGAGCCTTTTTGGTGTGTGAACACTGGCTTCGGCGAGCCGCGCTCCGGCGCGGAATTATTGGAATACGTCAACGGCGCTGCCGATACGCACTGGGGCAAAGTGCGCGCCGCCAACGGCCGCAAAAAACCTTACGGCGTGAAATATTGGGCTGTAGGTAATGAAATGTACGGCCACTGGCAGATGGGCCATATGGCGCGCGATCAGTACACCGTTAAACACAATTTATTTGTCGATGCTATGCGCGCGGTGGACCCGTCGATTTATATTGTGGCGCCCGGCGGTTTCGTCGACGAAATGACGACTGGCCAGGGCATTTTTATCGAAGGCCAGCCTGAGGTAAAAGTCGGCTCCGAGCGCGATTGGGCTTACGGTATGTTCAAAAACAGCTGGGGTAAATTCGATGCTCTCGGCACCCACGCGTATCCGCCGCAAAATAAACGATTCGATTTAAAAACCGGAAAATTATTTGATGTGCAGCAGTCCCTCAATGAGTGGGCACGGCAGCCGGCCAACCGCGTGCGCACCATGGTGGATGCCTGGGAAGAATATAAAAAACATTTCCCGAAATTGAATGAAGGCCACATTAAAGTCTTTTTTGACGAGTGGGCTTATTCCTTTCAGGACAGTTTGAAAAATTCCTTAGCGATTGCTTTGGCTTTCCACGAATTTTTCCGCCACACGGATTTTATTGCCATGGCCGGTTTTACCATGGCCACCGGTTGGCTGGATTTCATGCGGACCACCTCCACCATCAGTGCCAGAGGGCAGATTTTTCAGCTCTATCACCAGCACTTTGGTGTCATTCCTGTCGCCGTGGATGGCAACGCCCCCACACCCAAACCGCAATATCCGGTGGGCGGCGATCAGCCGCGGGTCAACGCTGGCAGTGCCACGTATCCGTTGGATGTGTCAGCGGCCTTAACTCAGGATGGCTCTGCACTGGTGATTGCGGTCATTAATGCGACTGAGCAAGCACAACCGCTGAGTCTTGATATCCGTGATTTTGCTTTCACATCTACCGGTAAATCTTGGAAATTTACCGGCCTGGGAGCCGATGCAAAAAATGCGGTGGACAAGGCGCCGGAAGTGCTGACGGTAGAATCCGAATTTGATGCCACTACCAAGGTGTTGAATATTGCCGCCGTGAGTGTGGAATTTTATCGCTTTGATCGCGCATAAAATTTCGCATTAACTTTCTCTTGGGTCGGGTTAAAAAATGCTAAAACATTTTTGTCGTATCACGCTTTGTCTGACAGCGTTGCTCACCTTTAAAACGGTATGCGCGGCGCAATTGAAATTGTGGTACGAACAACCCGCCCGCACCTGGGAGGAGGCGCTACCCCTGGGCAACGGACGCCTGGGCGCCATGGTATTTGGCGGCACAGAAAAGGAAACTATTCAGCTCAACGAAGATACCTTCTGGGCCGGCGGCCCGCACAATAATCTCAACCCAAAGGCACGCACGGCGCTGCCGGAAATTCGCCGGCTGATTACTGCGGGAAAACATGCGGAGGCCTCCGCATTGGCGGAAAAAACCATCGCCAGTCAGGGTGCGCAGGGCATGCCGTATCAGTCCGCTGGAGTGGTTGATCTGCATTTTCCAGGGCATGAAACATTCGGGAATTATTATCGCGATCTGAGCTTGACGGACGCCGTCGCCCGCGTGCGCTATACCGTCAATGACGTGGTGTATCACCGCGAAGTATTTACCTCATTTGTCGATCAGGCGGTGGTGATTCGCTTGCGCGCAGAACGCAAGGGCGCGTTGAATTTTTCTGTCGGTTTATCCCATCCCGACGGCATGGCAGTCACTGCAAGAGAAAACCAATTATTGATGCAGGGAGCTTCGGCGGATCACGAAGGCATTAAGGGCCAGGTAAAACTCACTAATCTCATGCGGGTTGTGCCAATAGACGGCAGTGTGCGCATCAGCGATAAACGTTTGCAGATCAGCGATGCCACCGAAGCGCTGGTCCTGATCACCATGGCAACCAATTTTGTGAATTATCGAGATATCAGCGGCAATGCATTAGCCCGTGCAGAGCAGGCCATGCAAAACGCAGTGGCGACATTTACCGGAACCCATTATGAGAACAGACGCAAAGCCCACGAAGAATTCTATCGCCGCTATTTTCAGCGCGTGTTTTTGGATTTGGGCAAAAATGAATTTTCCCAGGAGCCGACCGACAAACGCATCCGCCAATTTTCCAACCGTCACGATCCGGCGCTGGTGGCGCTGTATTTCCAGTTCGGTCGCTATTTGCTGATCAGTTCTTCCCAGCCCGGTACGCAGCCGGCGAATCTGCAGGGCATTTGGAATCCGCATACCCAACCGCCCTGGGATAGCAAATACACCTTGAATATCAACGCGCAAATGAATTATTGGCCGAGCGAGGTGACGCAGCTCGGCGAACTGCACGAGCCTTTTCTTCAATTGATTCGCGAGCTGGCGCAGACCGGTCGCGACACCGCGCAAACCATGTACGGCGCAGCGGGTTGGGCCGCACATCACAACACCGATATCTGGCGCAGCAGCGGCGCGGTGGACGGTCCCTGGGGACCGTGGCCCATGAGCAGCACCTGGCTGGTGGAACATCTGTGGCAGAAATATCTGTATTCCGGCGATCAGAATTTTTTGCGCGAGGTGTATCCGATCTTTCAATCCGCCTGCGCCTTTTTTGAAGATTTTTTGGTACGCGATGACAAGACCGGCTGGCTGGTGGCGACGCCATCCATGTCCCCGGAAAATGAGCCCAAGGCCACAGGAGTAAAAATTGCCGCCGGTGCAACTATGGATAACCAGTTGCTGTTCGATCTGTTCAGCCACTCCATCGCCGCCGCCAACATTCTCCGCCAGGACAAAGCCGAGATAAAACGCTGGCAAACAATTCTCGACCAGTTGCCGCCTATGCAAATCGGCCGCTATCACCAATTGCAGGAGTGGCTGGAGGATTGGGATGACCCGTTCGACCAGCATCGCCATGTGTCGCACTTATACGGGCTTTTCCCTAGCAATCAGATTTCACCGATTCATACACCGGAATTGTTCAGCGCCGCGCGGGTGAGCATGGAGCAGCGCGGCGATCCTTCCACCGGCTGGTCGATGAATTGGAAAATCAATTTATGGGCGCGCCTGCTGGATGGCGATCGCGCACTAAAATTAATTCGAGATCAGATTTCTCCCGCTGGCGGGACGGGATTTTCCGAAGCCGGCGGCACTTACCCCAATATGTTTGACGCCCACCCGCCGTTCCAGATCGATGGCAACTTCGGTTTTACCTCCGGTGTGGCGGAGATGCTGGCGCAAAGTCACGACGGCACCGTGCACCTGTTGCCGGCACTGCCCCACGCTTGGCCGAAAGGGGAGGTAAGCGGGCTGGTGATGCGCGGTGGCTTTATCCTCGATATGCGTTGGGATAACAACGAGGTGGTTTATCTGAAAGTGCGCTCGCCGCTCGGCGGCAATTTGCGTATCCGCAGCTACTCACCTCTGCCACCGGCTGCCGGGTTTAAAGTAACGCCTGCGCGGGGGGATAACGCCAATCCGTTTTATATAACGGCTAAGGTGAAAAAGCCAATCAAGCACACCTGGCGCAATCCGCCTCAACTATCGCTTCAAGGGAATTATCTGATTGACGTCGCCACCGAGGCGGGGCGCGAATATGTATGGAAGTGATGGATTTTTATAGCTAGAAGAAATAAATCAGCGATATTCGACCGCCATTTCGTGTGAATACGGACTACACTTTATTAAATTTAAACAGCGCATGCAGATGGTCAGAGAAGATGGCAAAAAAAGCCGGTGTAATACAACTCAATAATCTCTCTCCAACGCTGTTGCGGGTGCGGCCCGGCGAACACCGGTAAGGACTTTTGCGGCGATGGACGAGCGCAAGCGAACGTCAACAATCTTTAAGGCAATCTACGGCTTATTGCTGGGGATTGCGCTGCTTTGCGTTGTGGTGGCTTTGATCAATCCCGAAAAAGTTCTTCAGGTGTATCCATACCCAGGGTCGGTAGCGCACCTGTATTCCGATTCGGTCGAACCCGGTGGAACAAGTTCCATCGCATGGGCTGACCGCAGCAGCAACCTATACGAATGCGAAATACAATATGGGATTCGCTATCCCTACTGCGGAGTGGTGATTAAGTACAAGCGCCCGGACTCGGAAAATTTTGGCTTGATGGATTATTTCGAGTTCGCGGATGCAGCGATACTCGACTTGTCCACCTACGATGGCCTCTATGTGTCCGTGGAATACACCGGGCCGAGCAGTATGCTGTATTTGTTTATGCGCAGCGCACCCATCCTGCCGAAGAACTCCTACGAATACAATCTGCTACCGTATCTGCATGTGGATTTTCATCCTGGAGAGGACGTATTTATCGAATTTTCGCGGGTGCTGGTGGCGCGTTGGTGGGTCGATAAATATGACCCGCCCAATCAACTGCGGCTGGCACAGTTTAACCGTATTTTCGAGTTGGGCATCGAATTGCCTGCGTCACCTCAAGCCGGCTCTCATCGCATAAAGTTAAACCGTATTTATGCGAAGAAGTCCTATGTTCTACCACAGCATCTGTTCATGGTCAGCGCCGGTATGCTGGCAATCGGCTTGCTGGTTTTGATTATTCAGCTCGTACTGCGCTATTTCGCCATCCGCTATTACCAGGAAAATGAAACACTGCGAACAACCATGGTGGTGGACCCGTTGACCCGCTGCCTCAACCGCATAGGTCTGGCGTTGGCAGTGAAAAGGATTTTCCCTTTGGAGAATCCCGCCAATATTTTTGTCATGGTGTTGGATCTCGATCACTTTAAAAGAATCAATGACACCCTGGGGCACGCTGCCGGCGATGAAGTCTTGCGCAAAGCGTCCGAGGTTTTGGCCAGGGAGCTGCGCAACGACGACGTATTCGGCCGCTGGGGGGGTGAAGAATTTGTCATTATTTCCAAAATCAACCGCGACGCACTGGACACTATGATATCCAGACTAATGCGGTCCCTGCGTGCAATTCACATCGAAGGCGCCCCGGAAGATTTTGCTGTGACCATGAGCATTGGCGTCACCGAGGCCCAGGTCGGTGAATCTTTTGACGACGTTTTCAAGCGCGCTGATGAAGCCATGTATAAAGTCAAACAAGCCGGGCGCGGCAGCTGGCAGCTGGCTTAATGATCATCGAATGGTAATTGCCGCCGTTACATGATCCGATCATTCTGGGTCCCACACCGCATATTTCCATTGCGTTTCACCAGTAAGCCAACATTATGCAAAACAAAGTGCATTGTGCGAAAATTGCGAGCAATTTTGCCATTTGTTGACATGGTTTGCTGCCAGTTCTGGCAAAATTTCGGATCCTAATGGCTTTTCGTGGTGGATAGTTAGCTCAGCTGAGACGACTGCGAATAAAATTCAATTGTTTAACACCTCAGTGCGACGCAATTTAGTGCGCCGCACTTTCATAATAATGAATGGTGACCCCATGATGCGATTTCGGACCCAAGCGATTGCTGGTTTTCTTTTTCTTATCAGCCTGATTTTTTTCGCCGGCTGCACAGGGCCAAAAGCCGCGCATGATTTATCAGCGCAGGTGACCAAAGATGCGCACGGTGTTACCGTCAGCCTGCGTAATGGCGCGGTAAAAAAACTGCGTTTGCAAGTGTATGCGGACGATATAGTCCGGGTCACTGCGACCCCACAGACGGATTTTGCCAACTTGCCGGATTATTTGATGGTGGTGGCTGAACCGGAAATCGTGCCTTTTACTGTGGCAACCACCCCGACAACGGCGGAGCTGAAAACCCGCCGCCTGATTGCGCGGGTGGATCTGGCTTCAGGGAAAGTGTCGTTTTTTGATTCTCTGGGCAATCCGTTATTGGCGGAGGCAGATCGCGGCACCTTTGGCGAGGTTATCGACGATCCTGGTCAGGAAGATGCAGACTCCTATTCTGTGCAGCAAAGTTTTCTTACCGATGCCGGCGAAGGTTTTTACGGCCTGGGTCAGCAGCAGGACGGTTTGGTAAATTACGCCGGCCATCCGGTGGAGCTCACTACACACAATCTGGAAATTGCCATTCCATTTGTGGTATCCAGCAAAAATTACGGGGTGCTGTGGAATAACGCCGCGGTGAGCCGCTTTGGTAATCCGCAACCGATGGCGCCGCTGGCGGAAGGTTTTGAGCTGTTTGATGCTTCTGGCAAAAAAGGCGGTTTGACCGTCACTTATTTTGATGGCGACAAACGCTTGCTCAGTCGCATCGAAACCGATCCTAATTATCAATTTCTCAAACGCGCTGATCAGCGCGAATATCCTTTTCCTGCTGAAGCGGCGAACGCACAAAATCTACGTGTACTGATTGAAGGCAGCCTGCAGGCTAAAACCAGCGGCAAATACACCCTGCAAATGTATTCCAGCGGCTACGCCAAGCTCGCCATCGATGGCGATATTAAATTGGATCGCTGGCGCATGAACTGGAATCCCTGGTTCCACTCGGTGGATCAGGTTTGGCAAAAAGGTGAGAGAAAAGCAATTGCCGTCGAGTGGACGCCGGGCGGTGGTTATTTGCGTTTATTGCAGAACGGTCCACAACCGCAGGGGCGCGTGTCTCTCGCCAGCGATACTGGCAAAGCTATCGATTACTTTTTCTGTCGCGGCGATAACAAAGATCAGGTCATCAGCGCTTATCGCCAATTGACCGGCAAGGCAGTGCTGTTGCCCAAATGGGCTTATGGTTTCTGGCAGAGCCGTGAACGTTATAAAAACCAGCAGGAAATTCTCGATGTGTTGAAGGAATATCGCGAGCGCAAAATTCCCATCGACAATATTGTGCTCGACTGGTCCTACTGGCCGGAGAATGCCTGGGGCAGCCACGATTTTGATCCACAATTTTTCCCCGATCCCAAAGGTCTGGTGGACGGCGTGCACGCCATGAATGCCAATATCATGATTTCCGTGTGGCCAAAGTTCTATCCGGAGACAGAGCATTACCGCGAGCTCAACGCCAAGGGCTACATGTTCAATAAAAATATCGATGACCGTAATCTCGATTGGATAGGCGAGGGCTACCTCAATACGTTCTACGACGCGTTTGCGCCGGAAGCGCGGGAAATTTACTGGCGACAGCTCGATAACAAAATCAATTCTTTGGGCTTTGACGCCTGGTGGCTGGATGCAACTGAGCCGGATATTCACTCCAATTTGAGTTTCAGCCGGCGCAAGGAGTTGATGACGCCCAATGCACTCGGCACTGGCGCTGAATATTTTAATGCCTACGCACTGCCGCATGCGGAAGCCGTTTATGAAGGCGATCGCAATTCCGATCCAAATAAACGCGTATTTATTTTGACGCGTTCGGGCTTCGGCGGTATTCAACGCACGGCTTCTGCGATTTGGAGCGGCGATATTGTGTCGCGCTGGGCCGATTTGAAAGATCAGATCGCCGCAGGTATTGGTGTGGGCTTATCCGGTATGCCCAACTGGACATTTGATATTGGTGGATTTACACCTGAGGATCGCTTTCGCCGCGGTAAAAATGGCGCAGTCGGCGCGGTGAGTGACATGGATGCGGAGCAGGTGGATGAATGGCAGGAGTTGAATACCCGCTGGTTCCAATTTGGCGCTTTTGCACCGCTATTCCGTTCCCACGGGCAAAACCCCTACCGGGAAATTTTTAATATCGCCGAGCGCGGTAGCGATGCGTACGCGAGCATGGTGTGGTACACCAAATTGCGCTATCGCCTGCTACCCTATATTTATTCCGAAGCGGGCGATATGTATCACAAGGACAGCACCTTGATGCGCGGGCTGGTAATGGATTTTGGCGGAGATCCGGCGGTCAAGGATATTGCTGATCAGTATATGTTTGGCCCTGCCTTTTTGGTCGCTCCCATCCACGAATATCAAGCGCGCAGCCGCGCGGTTTATTTGCCCGCCGGCAGTGATTGGTACAATTTTTATTCCGGCGAAAAATTCACGGGCGGACAGACGATATCCGCTGCAGCGCCTTATCAACGTATGCCGGTGTTCGTTAAAGCCGGTTCCATCGTACCGGTCGGACCGGAAGTGCAATATGTGGATGAAAATCCCGCCGCGCCTATTACGCTGTACGTCTACACAGGCGCTGATGGGCGTTATGAACTTTACGAGGATGACGGTAAATCCTACGCCTATGAAAACGGCGCTTATACACATATTCCCTTTCACTACGACGAAGCGTCAGGAATTTTGATGATCGGCAAAAGAACTGGTGAATTTTTGCAGATGGTGCGGGAGCGCACTTTCCATATTCGCTGGATCAATGCCGGTGAAGGCGACGCAACGGATTTTGCGGTCGAACCTGACGCTACGGTTTCTTATTCCGGCTCCGTGGTGTTGGTGCGGCGCGCTCAGTAAAATTTATAACCGAAGCCGTACACCGCTTTGATAAATTTGGTGTCGGGGTCCACATTGATTTTGCGGCGCAGATTTTTGATATGGAAGTCGATGGAGCGCAGGTAGGCTTCGGAATATTCCATATGGCTGCCTTCCAATAATTCTTCGCGGGTGAATGCCCGCGAGGGATTGGCCAAAAACATTTCTAGCAAACTGAATTCAGTCTGGGTCAAAACCACATCGTTATCGTCAATTTTGACGGTGCGCTCGTCGAGATTCATCACAATCTTGCTATAGCTGAGCAGGCGCTGTTGGACTGTGCTCACACTGGTGCGGCGCAACACCGCCTTGATGCGCGCCATCAATTCCCGAGGATTAAACGGCTTGCAGATATAATCGTCCGCGCCTTTAGCAAAGCCGTCGAGACGGTGAACATCCTCCGCCAGAGCGGTGACCATAATGATGGGCACATCGGAGATGGCGCGGATTTTTTCGCACACGGTGCCGCCGTCCATTTTCGGAAGCATCATGTCGAGAAGCACCAGATCAGGCTTGCTGCTTTCAAACAGCGCCAGGGCATCCGGCCCAGTAGTGGCGACTTTGTAATGAAATGATTCACGGGCGAGGTATTTACACACCACATTGGCGATTCCTTCGTCGTCCTCGACCACCAGAACCGTTTTGTTCATAGGTTATTCTCGTAACAGGGTAAAAGAATTTCGATGCGCAAACCGCCGTGCGCGCTCTGCTTGGCGGTGATCCGACCGGCGTGAGCTTGAACGATTTCCTTCCAAATCGCCAACCCCAAACCGCCGCCGGCGCCGGCAGATTCCACCCGATACAGGCGGTCAAAAAGACGGGGAAGAAATTCCTGTGGCACACCTGGCCCCGAATCTTCCACCACGAGCAATACGCCGTCGGCGGCAATCTCTTCCCGAACCCAGACATTACCCGGAGCTTGGATATAGCGCAGGCAATTTTCAAAGAGATTGCCGATGACCTGGGCAATGCGATCGGCATCGGCCAATACCAGCGGAGAATCCGCAAGATAAACTTCGGTCACGGTAATCTGTTTGGCGTCGAAGCGGTGATGATAGCTGATAACCTGTTCTTTAATAAGCGACGGCAGTCGCAGCGGGGTGGATCTCAATTGAATGCCCATTTCGTCGATTTGACATAATTGATAAAGGTCGTCAGCAATGCGTTTGATGCGCAAGGCTTCTTTCTGCAAGAGCTCCGCAGTGGTTTCATCGCATTTGGTGAGGTCATCGGAAATGGCAAACACTTCTGCCACCAGTACGGTGAGCGGCGTTTTCAATTCATGGGACACATCCATTAGCCACTGCTTTTGCCGATGTTGATACAGACTTA
>JAEZGT010000334.1 GCA_023416875.1 Pseudomonadota bacterium | reverse complement strand
ATGTTCGGATCGCTTAACCCCGCCAGGGATTCATTGACGGTAATGATTCCGGTGAACGGCAGTATGGTCATCATGATCAGCGCCGCCGCGTCCATACGCGGGCGGTTGATGGTGAACATAACCACTGTGGCCGCCAGCAAAATCAGGACAATGATCAGGTCTGTGGAAATATTGCCCGACAAATCAGCATCCCCCGCGCCGCAAACAGCCAGCGCTAAAAATAGTAAGACTTGTGCGAGCGTTATTTTTTTTGTTCATGGTGTTCCACCGCTCAAAAGGTTTGGTCCCACTCTAGCAAGCACGGCGGGATCGCTCTTTGATTTATTCCAAGCCCCAGCGCTTGTGCCGCGTATTCTGCCACTTACTATTGTTGTGAGCACGGCGAAATACCTACATGGTTCATGGGTTTGGATAGGTCGCGCAGTGATCAATATAAAGATAGCAGTGAGGACAGCCGGATAGGGATTCCGTCGTCGCCACCGGTTCCGGTTTGACTGGGTTAGACTTGTGGACTAGGTTGAGAATAAGACCATTTCGGTCCCGGTTCTGATGAGATCAATTTGAGAGAACGGTAGGTAACAGTGAGAGATCATGGATTCTGATAGCGTACAGAACGCAGAGATAGAGCCAACTATTCCGAAGGTTCTGCTGATTGATTTGGAGAATTGCCCAAATCAATTGCACAATCTCCCCGCAGATCTTGCCAATTACACTCAAGTCGTCATTTGTTACGCTCAAAGCGCGGCGAAGATTCCTCTCAACTGGCTCAATCCTTTATCCACCGCTATCTTGGCCGACCGTCTCAAAATTCAAAAAATGGTGCGCGCCGGTAAAAATTCAGCGGATTTCGGTATCTGCTTTTTAGCCGGTGCACTTATGCAACAGCTTCCCAAAGAAGCTCATTTTGTGATTGTTTCCAACGATACGGACTTAGATCATGTCGTGCATTTGCTAAAGACTCATGGAAGATCATCTGAACGCATTGGGACAAGCCAAAAAGAAAAAGAGCCTACAGACCCCGCTCCAAGTTCGCAGGCGAGTGCTTCTGCTGTTTATTGCGCACATCTGATCACTCACTCTAAAAACCGGCCCGCCAAAACCAGTACCCTTCTCAATAGTATTAAAAACAAGTACCCATCCTCTGCCGACCTTATATATAAGGAGTTAATCGCCAAGGGAGCAATAAAGGTTGTTAACACCAAGGTCGCTTACGACGACAACAAAATCAAAGCAATCGCAAATTCCTGACGATCGTCTTGATCAAGGTGTTGCATAAAAGTAGCAGCGGAAAAGATAGCTAGAGCATCAATCGCGAATTTTGATAAACGACGAAATCACATATTTATCCGCGGACAAGGGCACTTGTCCGCAGTGCATATAATTCCAGCCAGCGGGAAAGATCAGCAGATTCCCGGCGCGGGGTGGGATTTTCACTTGTTGGTGGAAAAATTCTGTTTCGCCACCAGAGTCCACGTCGTTTAGATATAAAACCATGGCGGCGACGCGGCTTTGAGCGCCTTTGCCTACGGAATCGGCATGCCAGCGGAAATAGCCTTCCTGACGTGGATACATCTGAATTTTGTAACCGGTCATTTGTAGCGGGAAGGACTGCAATATCGGACTTGCGGATAAATAATGAGAGGTGCACGCCTGAATACGGGAGTGCATTTGCTGGAACAACGGCTTCCACTCGCCCTGATCGGGAATTTCCAGATCCCAGGAGGATTTTATTTCGGCTTGCTGAGCTGTTTCCCCAGCGCGGCCGATTTTTCCCTGGTGTTTATCCTGGTCCCGCTTAAAAGCGGCAATTATGGCGTCGCACAGTGGCCGATCCAGCCCGCGATACACCACGATAAAATCCCGGGCGAATAGGACCGAGTGGGGATTTTCCGCTGTATCGCGTGTGGGTGTGCTCATCTTTAGACGCTATAGCCCTCACGCACTAATGGCAGCGAGCGTACGCGCTGCCCGGTTGCGGCAAAAATGGCATTGCAGATGGCCGGCGCCACGGGCGGAAATGCGGGCTCGCCCACGCCTGTCGGCGGATAGTCGCTCTGAATAAAATGCACGGATACTTGCGGTGCGTGAGCAATGCGCAGCAACGGATATTTATCGAAATTGGTCTGCTGAATGCGACCATTTTCAATATCCAGCTCCAAGCCCAGGGCGGTGCTGTAGCCGTCGATCACACAGCCTTCCACCTGATTTTCCGCACCGCTCAAATTGATGATCGGGCCTATATCCCCTGCTACCGTTACTTTGTGAACGCGCAATGTTTTATTGGCGTCCACACTGACTTCCGCAACTTGCGCAAAATGGCCGGCGTGGCTGAAGTGGAATGCGAGCCCCAAACCGCGCCCTTTCGGTAAAGGCTTGCCCCACCCCGCCTGCTGCGCAGCGAGTTTGATGACGGCTATTGCACGCGCGGTATTGAGGGCGTAAGGATCGCCCTCTTTCAACCAGCGCGGCTCGCCGAAAATTTCCAGTAGAAATTCCAGATGGTCGCGCCCTGCCGCTACCGCGCATTCGTGAATAAAACTTTGAATAGCGAACGCAATGTAACAGGAGCGCGGCGCACGCCAGGGGCCGGTGGGCGTTTTCAGCGGCAGCATGGTTTGCGTCAGGCTCACATGGGGCAGCAACTGCGCAGGGAATTCATCGGGGCGCAAATCGCCACCGCTGGTGGGCTGCTGACCATCTGCAGTGAAGGTAATAAAGTGGTCCGCCCAGCCAACCAGTTTGCCGTTTTTATCGATGGCACCTTTAAAGGAGTGAAATCCGCCGACGCGGAAAAAATCGTGCAACTGATCGTCTTCGCGTGTCCAGGTAAGTTTTACCGGCGCGCCAACCTGGCGGGCAATGGCCGCAGCTTCACACATAAAATCATTGATCAGGCGCCGACCGAAACCGCCACCCGCGCGCACTTGATGCACAATCACTTTGTCCTGCGGCAACCCCAAAATACCGGCGACAGCGGCGAGGCCAGCTTCCGGCGTTTGCGTCGGCGCCCACAATTCGATAACGCCATCGTGATACCAGGCCGTGCAATTTTGCGGTTCCAGCGGCGCGTGGGCGACAAAAGGATAACGATAAAAACCTTCGACAACTTTGGCATCGGCGCTGGCCTTGGCAAAATCGCCGGTTGCCACCAGTGTGGCGGCGTCTTCTTTTTTGCGTAACTTCTCGGCTTCGGCAATCCAACTGCTCCAACTGTCTCTGGATGCGCTGGATTCATCCCAGGTGATTTTTAATGCGCGCTTTGCGCTGAAGGCGGCCCAGGTGGAATTGGCAATAATCGCTACACCCGGCATCACTTCATTGACTTTGCCGGTGCCTGAAATAACAAACGCGTCCAGCACGCCGGGCAATTTTTTAATGTCGTCGAGATTGGCGGATTGCACTTTGCCGCCGGTGGCTGGGCATTTTTCAAATACCGCATAGCGTATTCCCGGTAGAACCTGATCGATACCGAACAACGGTTGCCCGGTCACTATTGCGCGGTTGTCCACGCCGCTTACGCGGGTGCCGAGCAGTTTGTAGTCCTTGCGATCTTTTAATTTCACGAATTTTTCATCTGGCACCGGCAATAACGCCGCTTTTTCCGCAAGAGCGGCGTAGGACAATTGTCGGCCCGAGCCTTTGTGCACCACGGTGCTTCTTTCGGTGTGGCATTGCTCTGCCGGTACTCGCCACTCTTTCGCTGCGGCTGCGACCAGCATGGCGCGAGCGGTGCCGCCCGCTAAACGCAATTGGTCCCAGCTCGCCGGAATGGAACGCGAACCGCCGGCGCTTTGGCGACCGTAAACTTCTGGATTTATTGCCGCCTGCTCCACCCGCACTTGCGCCCAATCCGCAT
>JAEZGT010000281.1 GCA_023416875.1 Pseudomonadota bacterium | reverse complement strand
TCTGAAAATGTTCCAGAATGATCCGCTGACCGAAGCGATTGTCATGATCGGCGAAATCGGCGGTACCGCTGAAGAAGAAGCGGCTGCTTTTATCAAAGCGAATGTCACCAAACCGGTTGTTTCTTATATTGCCGGTGTAACCGCTCCTCCCGGAAAACGCATGGGCCACGCTGGTGCGATTATTTCTGGCGGTAAAGGTACTGCAGATGAGAAATTCGCTGCTCTGCAAGACGCGGGTGTAAAAACCGTGCGCAGCTTGGCGGATATCGGCAACGGTTTAAAAGAAATTACCGGTTGGTAATTTCCAAGAAACATAAACGGCCTTCGGGCCGTTTTTTTTAATTCTCCTTTCTGCGCTCCTCCCGCTCTCGTTGCTCCTCCAACACCGCCCGAATTTCCTCCAGCACAGTATCCACATCGGCGCTCTCGTCCGATTCGGTAAAATGCCCCGTCAATTCCGTATCTGGATGCAATTCTCCATCTTCATAAAGCGCCCAGATTTCTTTGGCGTATTGCGTCTGCTGCAATTGCGGGGCGAATTGGCTGTAGTAGTCGCGCATTTTATTGATGTCGCGTTCCAGCATGCGGCGGGCGTTGTTGTTGGCTGCGGCGTCGACGGCTTGGGGGAGGTCAATGATGACAGGGCCGTAATCGTCGACGAGGATATTGAATTCCGACAGGTCGCCATGGATAAGACCGGCGCATAACATGCGCACTATGTATTGCATGATCACTGCATGATCTTCGAGAGCTTGTTCTTCCGTGAGGATCACATCGTTCAAGCGCGGTGCAACGTCGCCGTCTTCCATAGTGACCAGCTCCATTAACAGCACACCGTCAAAGCAGCCGTAAGGTTGCGGAACTCTTACGCCGGCATTGGCGAGTTTGATCAGTGCGTCGATTTCCGCGTTCTGCCACGTGTCTTCCTGCTGCTGGCGACCGAATTTTGAGCCTTTTTCCATGGCGCGGGCGCGACGACTGTTGCGTACTTTACGACCTTCCTGATATTGCACGGCTTTTTTAAAGCTGCGTTTGTTCGCTTCTTTATAAACCTTGGCGCAGCGGATCTCGCTGCCGCAGCGCACCACGTAAACGGATGCTTCTTTGCCGCTCATCAGCGGATGAATGACCTCGTCGATCAGCCCGTCGTCCAATAACGGTTGCAAGCGTGGGGGAGTTTTCATGAGCCTCTCTGGTTGAATATCAACAAGTCGCCATTGTAGTGCCAGTCTCGCTGAGCCAGAAGGTTTTATGACCGCTCTAAGTCCATGGCTTAGCCGGCGGTTGGTCGCTAGCTTGTCCTGCCCCTGGAATTCCGCTCTAATGCGCGCCATGAATTCATTGCTCCCTTTCTACATTGGCCTGCGTTATACCTGGGCGAAACGGCGTAACACGTTTATTTCGTTTGTCAGCCTGTTTGCGTTTATCGGTATGGCGCTGGGTGTTTTCGCCTTGATTGTGGTCCTCTCAGTCATGAACGGCTTCGACCGGGAATTGAAGGATCGCATCCTGCGTGTGGTTCCCCATGGTTTTGTTGAAGCTGACAAGCCGCTGCAAGATTGGCCAGCGCTGATTGAGCAGGTGATGATAAGCCATGGCGTGCAGGGCGCTGCGCCTTATGTGGCGGGGCACGGCCTGGTCACTTATGACGGCAGTGTTCACGGTCTCGAAATCCAGGGCATAGATCCGCAAGCCGAGCGCACGGTGTCCGTGGTGCATCAGCATATGCTGGTGGGCGATCTGGCGGATTTGCAGGCGGGTGAATATCAAATCGTGCTCGGCAGTCTGCTGGCGCGTTATCTCTCGGTCACCATCGGCGATAAAGTTCAGATCACCTTGCCCGATGTGTCGGTCACTCCAGCCGGTATTTTTCCGCGCACCAAACGCTTCACTGTTGTCGGTGTGTTTGAGGTGGGTGCGCAGCTGGATCAATCCCTCGCGCTGATGCATATCGCCGATGCGCAAAAACTGCTGCGGCGGCAGGGCGGTGTGGATGGCTTGCGCTTGCACTTCAACGATATTTATAAAGCGCCAGCAATGTTACGCGATCTGCAGCGCGACTTGGGACCGAACTATAAAACCCGCGATTGGAGCGAAACCCAAGGCAGTTTGTTTCAAGCCATCAAAATGGAAAAAACGGTCGTCGGCATTATGCTCGGTATTGTTATCGCGGTGGCCGCATTTAATATCGTCACCAGTTTGATCATGATGATCACCGAAAAACGCGCCGACATTGCGGTGCTGCGCACCATGGGAATGTCCGCCGGCGGCGTGGTGGGAATTTTTATGGTCCAGGGAACGGTGATCGGCTTGGTAGGGATTTTGATCGGTACCAGCCTCGGTATTTTAGTAGCGCTCAATTTGGCCACTATGGTTACGGCGGTGGAGCAGATGATGGGCGCGCAGATTTTTGATCCGACGGTCTATTTTGTTACGACTATGCCGTCGCAGCTTTTGTGGGCTGATGTAATCTGGGTGTGCAGCGGCGCCGCCCTGATCAGCTTTCTGGTGACTTGCTATCCAGCCTGGCGTGCTTCGCAAATCGCTCCGGCGGAAGCCCTGCGCTATAACGTTTAATCAAAAGAGAATTGCCATGAGCGGTGTTTTGTACTGCGAGAGTATCGACAAAAGCTATCAGCAGGGACCGCAAAAATTGCAGATACTGCGCAATCTCGAATTTCGCGTTGCAGCGCGGGAGCATCTCGCCATAGTCGGTGCCTCGGGGTCCGGCAAATCCACATTGTTGAACGTGTTGGGTGGGCTCGATAAACCGGATACTGGTACCGTGTACCTCAAAGACCAACCGTTTTCACACCTGTCGGAAAATGCCCGCGGCAAACTGCGCAATCAATATCTTGGTTTTGTTTATCAGTTTCACCATCTGCTCGCCGAATTCAGTGCGCTGGAAAATGTGGCTATGCCACTGCTCATCGCTCGCATTCCGCGGGGTGAGGCATTTTCTCGTGCGCAGATATTGCTGCAGAGGGTCGGGCTGACAAGTCGCGAAACCCACAAACCCGCACAATTGTCCGGCGGTGAGCGCCAGCGCGTTGCGATAGCGCGAGCCTTGGCGAATAACCCCGCTTGTGTGCTGATGGACGAGCCGACCGGCAATCTAGACGGTAAAAATGCCCGCGCCATTCAGGCGTTGATGCAGGAGTTGAGCGAGCAGCTGGACACGGCGTTTGTGGTGGTGACCCACGACCTGCAATTCGCCCGCACCATGAATTCCGTACTGGAATTACACGAAGGCAGTCTGCGCCGGGTTGATGCGCAATGAAACTACCGGTTTTTATCGGGCTACGTTACACCGGCGCCCCGCGCAATAATCAATTCGTTTCGTTTTTCTCCGGCGTATCCATAACTGGTTTGGTGGTGGGGGTTGGTCTGCTGATCACCGTGCTGTCGATCATGAACGGCTTCGATCGCGAACTGCGGGAAAAAATACTGGCCCTGGTGCCGCAGGCAGCGGTTTATG
>JAEZGT010000275.1 GCA_023416875.1 Pseudomonadota bacterium | reverse complement strand
CATCATGTGCATTAAATTTCCCTTCATTAATTCCACGGTAAAACGATACTAGCCTGCGAATCGAGACGGTGCACGTTTTTTCAATTGCTACTATTAGACATTTATGCAATTAATCGAGAAAACTCTATGAATGTAATGAATAAGTTATTTTTAACAAGCAGCCAATCCTCTGATCATACAAACGGATTTGAGGCCAGCAGCTCGGTCAGCTATGAACGATGGGCCTAAAATGGAATTATCATAGAAATCCCTTTTCTCCGGAGATCATATTAGCAAGCGTTAAGGCGCGCCTCGGAGCCGCCAAATTCGCGCCAAGAATTTTTGCATATTAGGATTTAACACCGTACAGCGCCAAATTTAGTTGAGCCACAGCAAAGTTCCGTTGGTCATTGTCTTCGGCATTACCTAGCCTCACTATTTTCCATAATATAGTTGAGACCGGAGGCAGCGCCCGCTCCGGCAGCGTCTTTACCAAGTCCCTGAAGAAGACATAGTGGCGGTGCCAGTCGCGCTGATATTCGGCCTGCCCGCCCGCAATGCTCGCCGCTTTTGCCAAGTCAGCGTATTTCCGGCGCCGGCGGTGGCCGGTCACATCTTCGTGCGCAACATCCAATGCCGCTATCAGCGCCAGCGTCCGCAGCTTCACGTCGTTCACCGTATGGCGATAGCCTGCGAACTCCACATGGTCCGCGTGCGCGTAGAAGCAATCCCGCAGCCATTGCCCGATGATCGCTCGCTCAAACCCATGCGCGGTACCTGGGGGCGCATATGCGACCATTCCCCACGCCCACGCCACCTGGTCGCGCTCTCGCAACAACGCCACCGCCTGCTGAATCATCCCCTTCTCCACATGGTCCATAATTCGGTTGTCGGCGCCACGGGCAGAGAACTGCACACCCCACTCGTTCAGAACATCCCGGAAATCGATGGAGCGCTGATCATCCAGAAATGCCCAGTGCCATGCGTGCCGCGCGCTTATCATTTTCATTATTCGAAACTCCGGGTGAATGATTATTTGGACCAGCGCAGACCGCGACCGCGTCCGGCATCTTTGACGACCTGATAGGTGTGGTCCGGGTGCTCGGGCAGCCAGACTCGTTCTAACCACTTCCGCCGGCGCTGCCAGTCGGAAAGCTCCACTCCCTTTGCTTCGATCAGGGTGAATGTGCCGTCAAGTTCGTGGACGCGGAAATCAATCTTGTGCGAGACCTTCAGCTCCGGCATCGGATTGCCAAAGCGGTCATAAGGTATGCATTCGATTTTGAATTGGCATTCGTAATCCAATATTTCCCCTGCCCTCTTCCGCATTTCGAGCAGGTGAGCAACACCGGCCTCAAATTTGGAATCGAATTTTCGGCCGTTGTATTCGGTTTTCTTCGCTCGAAATTTGCTGTAGCTGACTTTATGCACTGGCGGCTCCGGTGGGCGATGCTGGCGGGTAGCGCCAGTGGGTCACTTCTGCGAGCTCGATATCAATCCACTCAACAAACTCTGGAAGTCGAAACTCCATCGTCTCAAATGGCACGTCGGCAATCCGACCGCATACGTCGCTTGCCTCTCGATCGACCACCCACACATCAACATGCTCGCAGTCATCAGGGAGCTGATCATTAACGCTTATCCAGCACATCACCAGTGCCTCCCATACCGGGGTCTGGGTTTACGGCGATACTTCTTGCCCGATCCAAACCCTATTAAATACACCACAAGCACAGTGGCGCCGTTCAAAAATCCGATGTAATCACCACGCGACCACCAGATCACTGTTATGCAAAGAATCAAAAATAGGCTCACAAGAAACCCCTTTTTAATGCTCGGCCAAGCCAGTTCACCCCGGGCCGTAATCTCAACCCGCTCAGGATTCCCCACGCTCTCACCTCGCGAATATCAGGGGTGATTTTCAGGTCAGTGGTGCGCCCTTCACGCAGAGCCTCCAGGCGCTGCATAACGCGGCGCGCGCGGCCGCCCACTCGTGCATAAACGCGGTCGCGATAATCAAGGCGGCGACGCTGTTTGTTGTTGCAATACCGAACGAGTAGCAAGGCTCGCTCTGTCTGTTGCGCCTCAGAGATTTTCTGCAAGGTACTCACAAATCCCTCCCGAAAATCTCGCGGTGAAGCTCCAGATAAAAATCATCTTTCGGATTCGGCACATCGATCTCCCATTGCGCCAGCAAAAACGGTTTCAGCTGCTCGTCGATATATTCGATAAAGCGGGTGCGGCTCATTTCTGCGGTGGATTCATAAACTTTCTTGATCACGCCATCGAACTCAAATTCATCAGCAACCAAAAATGCTTCTTGCATAATTGCGTGCAGCCGGTCGCGGGTGAATGGGTGGCCGTGGATACTGTGGCCGGCGTCGCTGAGCATCATCACCGCCGTTTTATAAACCCAGCCGTTCAAGTAATTGTTTTGCAGTGTCGTGCGGCGATCACTGGCGAAATTTCCGATCAGCAAAGTTCCAGGCTGTTGCCTCTGAAAGTATTTCCAGGCGCGCTGGCTGCGCGGTTCGAGAAGTCCGTCGGCGCGGGTGTATAGGCAGATTTGCGGCATTACGAATCTCTCCCCACAACACCAGGGCAGATAAAGCGAACTTCATTCAGGAGCATCAGCAACCAGATGCCACGGCGCTCACTGAAAACCCGAACATAGCCTTCCTTGGAAAGATCGGCCTCGCACACGTCACCTATCTTCAGGTATGTCGCAGGGTATGCCCGGCACTTCAGGATTCGGACTCGCATCACTCAGTCCTCCCGCCCAGCGCAGAGAGACAGCTTCTAATTTCGGCCATGGCCCGCTCACAAACTCTGCGACCGACCACAAGCCGCTCATCCGCCAACTGCTTTTCCTTAAATTCTTTTGCGGCCCAGATAATTCGATCTTCGTGGACGTACCGGATATCGAGCCCCAACAATTCACAAAGCTCACCGAGGACTCTTTCTCTAATCGTCTTGAATTCCTCAAGCTTACGTTCAGCATTCGAGGCCCTTTCTTCCGCAACCTTTGCATTTCTTTCGGCACGCAAAGCGATGTTCTGCGCCTCATATTTCGCGTGATTAACCAGCTGCTCAGCATCCTGGACCGCCAGCGCTACGGTCTCCCCGAGTTCGCGCTTTATTTTTTGATTCGCCGAGTAGATGTTGAAGTCGCGGACGCGGTTCGCGGCGCTCGCCCGCTCGATCCCGTCAATCAACAATTTCAGTAAATGCTCCTGCTTGAGGGTGACCGCCTGAAGTGTCGGAGCCTTGAGCGTGCGCCAGCCTTCGTCGCCGCGCACCATCAAACCGCATCCGCCCGGAAGGTCGCTTTTTGTGATCAACCCGGCGGGCACACAGAAAACAACAGCGGAGGAAAAAGCGAGGTAGTTTTGCCATTTGCCAGTTGTGATATCGCTTCTAAAATCCGAGACACTGACCTTCACCTCGTAAGAGATCGGCCGGGGCTTCACATAGGATTTATCCATCGTGTACACGTCCGGTCGCGGACTCCCAGATTTTCCCATCTGCATGTCCATCCACAACATTCGCTCGGGGCGCTGCAGGTGCTGCGCGAGATCCAGGAGCAATTCATCATGCCCCCATTCTTTTGGCGTCCAGCGCTCTCCGGTCATGCCTCAGCCCCCACGTAGACAACAATTGGATACCAGCCCGCAGTCCGCCCCTTGCAAAATTTCACCTCTCCCATGAACAGGTAATACTCCACATCGCGGGGCTGGCGGTATTCACCTGTAAATTTCCAGCGGACGGACAATTTCGGCATCTGAATTTGAACGGCTTCAGTTTCCACGGTCTTCCTCCC
>JAEZGT010000262.1 GCA_023416875.1 Pseudomonadota bacterium | reverse complement strand
AATGAGAGCAGCAGAATCGCACCTGTGAGGCTTTTCATTGATGTGCCGGACGGTAATGGAGGTGATGCAAAATGAGTCTTTTCGGTGGAAGTTGCATGCTCTAAGAATAGCAGAGGCTGTTTTTTGTGCTATTTAAGAAAAAAGACTTAATAATCAAAGCTTTTAGGTTGGATTGCTGCCGACATTCGCTCCTGGCTGGCATTTTGGTTGGAGCGCGGGCGGCCAAAGTGACCTTGGCGGCCTTGCTTGACGTCGGCAGTCTCAGGACTTATATATGCGCACCTTGTACAAGTCCCGGTTCTAATTGTATGTTTTTTGACCGGATGTAACGGGAAGTCTCAGGCGACGAGAGACGTTGAACCTCCCGATCCCAATATCGAATGAATAGCAGGCAAATAATGGGGAAGTCACTGGTAATCGTGGAGTCGCCCGCGAAGGCGAAAACCATCAATAAATATTTGGGCAGCAATTTCATCGTGAAGTCCAGTGTCGGACATATTCGCGATTTGCCCACCAGTGGCTCAGCAGCTCCGGTGGATACCAAAGCGCGCGCAGCGGAAGCAGCAAAGACCCGCAAGATGAGCGCGGAGGAAAAAGAAGAGCACCGTCGGCGTAAATCGCGGGACCAGTTGATCAAGCGCATGGGTATCGATCCTTACAATAATTGGGAGGCTCATTACGAAATACTCCCCGGTAAGGAAAAGGTGGTCGACGAACTCAAACGCTTGGCCGAGAGCGCAGATCAAATCTTTCTGGCGACCGACTTGGACCGCGAAGGGGAAGCGATTGCCTGGCACCTGCGCGAGTCCATCGGCGGCGATCCAGAGCGCTACAGACGCGTGGTGTTCAACGAGATCACCAAAAGCGCCATCCAGCAGGCGTTCAAACAACCCGGCCGCCTCGACATCAACCGCGTCAACGCACAGCAGGCGCGCCGTTTTCTGGACCGCATTGTCGGCTACATGGTGTCTCCGCTGCTTTGGGAAAAGATCGCCCGCGGTTTGTCCGCCGGGCGGGTCCAGTCCGTCGCGGTGCGGCTGATCACCGAGCGGGAAGCGGAAATCCGCGCGTTTGTCCCCGAGGAATACTGGAATCTGGCGGCCCTGCTCGACACGAAACGCGGCGAGCAGACCAAATACGATGTATTCAAATATCGCGGGGAAGAATTCGCTCCAAAAACTGGCGAGCAGACGCAGCAGGCGGTAAATGCGCTGCAGAATGCACAGTACAAAGTTATCGCTCGGGAAGACAAACCCACACAGTCCAAGCCTTCGGCGCCCTTCATTACTTCAACCCTGCAGCAGGCTGCCAGCACACGTCTTGGATTCGGCGTCAAAAAGACCATGATGTTGGCGCAGCGGTTGTACGAGGCGGGTTACATCACCTACATGCGTACCGACTCAACCAATTTGAGCGCGGATGCTGTGCAGGCGTGTCGCAGTTATATCGAAGAGAATTTCGGCAAACCCTATCTGCCGGAAAAACCCAATCTGTACTCCAGTAAAGAAGGTGCGCAAGAGGCGCACGAGGCCATCCGACCTTCCGATGTCAACCTTCCTCCTAATCAGCTATCTGGAATGGATCGCGATGCGGAGCGGCTTTATAACCTGATCTGGCAGCAGTTTGTGGCTTGCCAGATGACACCTGCGCAGTTCACCAGCACCACCGTAATCGTCGGCGCCGCTGATTATCAGTTGAAGGCAAAGGGTCGGGTAATTCGTTTTGATGGTTTCCTCAAGGTTGCTCCTCCTGCCGCGAAAAAAGACGACGAAGGTCTTCTGCCGGACGTTAAAGTCGGTGATGAATTGAAGCTGGCGGAATTGCTGCCCTCGCAACATTTCACCAAACCGCCTGCCCGCTATAGTGAAGCCAGTTTGGTGCGCGAGTTGGAAAAGCGCGGGATTGGCCGCCCATCCACTTACGCGTCGATTATTTCTACGATTCAGGAGCGGGGTTACGTTCACGTCAAAAACCGACGCTTTTATGCAGACAAGATGGGTGACGTGGTTACGGAGCGACTGGTGGAGAGCTTCAGCGACCTGATGGATTATGGTTTTACCGCCAATATGGAGGAATCCCTGGACGCGGTGGCAACGGGACAAAAAGATTGGCACCGGCTTCTTAACGAGTTTTACGCGGATTTTTCCAACAAGCTGATCAAAGCGCAGGGCAGCCAGTTTGGCATGCGTGGCAACGAGCCTACCGAGACTGACATCTCCTGTGATAAATGTGGCCGGCATATGCAGATTCGCATCGGCTCCACCGGGGTATTCCTCGGCTGTTCCGGATATGCGCTGCCCCCCAAAGAACGCTGCAAGAATACTAAAAATCTGGTGCCGGGCGACGAAGTTGTAGATGCGGATAAAGATGACGAAGCTGAATCCCGACAGCTGCGCAGTAAGCGCCGCTGCAAGCTTTGCAACGCGGCGATGGACAGTTATCTGCTTGATGAAACCCGCAAGTTGCACATTTGCGGCAACAATCCCGATTGTTCCGGCTTCGAAGTGGAGCAGGGCAGCTTCAAGCTCAAAGGCTATGAAGGCCCGGTTATCGAGTGCGACAAATGCGGTAGTGAAATGCAGCTCAAGACCGGCCGTTTTGGCAAATACTTTGGTTGTACTAATGAATCCTGCCGCAACACTCGCAAACTATTGCGCAACGGTGAAGCGGCGCCGCCGAAGATGGATGCCATCGATATGCCCGATCTGAAATGCGACAAAGTGGACGACCACTATGTGTTGCGTGACGGGGCATCGGGGCTGTTTTTAGCGGCCAGCCAATTTCCCAAAAATCGCGAGACGCGGGCACCGCTGGTGCGCGAATTAGTGCCGTACAAAAGTCAGCTCGATCCCAAATATCACTATCTGCTAACGGCTCCTCAGGCAGATCCCGATGGCGTGCCGGCGGTTATCCGTTTCAGTCGGAAAACCAAAGAACATTACGTACAAGCTGAAGTTGACGGCAAACCAACTGGCTGGAAAGCGTTTTACGACAATGGCCGCTGGCAGGTTTCTGATTCCAGTAAGAAGAGCGCTGCAAAAGGCTCCGGCAAAGGTTGACCATGTCGGGATACGCCAGAAGTAAAGTCAATCTGCATATCGCGTACTGTCGCGAACTTGCGCAGTTGGCGCGACCGGGAACAGCTGATAATGCTGTGGCGAGTTCGTTTTGTTTGCAGTTTGAGCTCGGTATTGGTTTCTATCTGCTGGAGATTCTCCAGGTGCTGGGGAAAAAGCGTGTTCAGATCTGGCCGTTAAGCAAGGAGTCGTTGAATTCTCTGGCGAGTCAGTATGATTCGCCAGATCTTAAAGAGCTGAGCGAAATGTCTCTTGATCGCGAATCCTGGCTTTGGCGAATACTGCGGCGGTTGGAAATATTACGCCAGGTAGATTCCGCTCGAGCTTTGAAAGGGGAGATTTTTCAATCCGATCTTGAAGCTCTTTCCAATTCTTTGATTGCATCCTCTGGTAACTATCCAGAACCCGGATTTGAGTTGAGACTCATGCTGGCAGAATTGGAAGGGTTTGAATCCCTTGTCAGGCGGCAGCGGCTGGGGCACGAGGAATATTGACTTAATAAGGTCACCGTCCATATGAGGGCGGATGAATACGGTGTAGGTAATTATGTCGGTTTTTGATGAGTCAACATTCTATGAAATCCTCGAGTTGGAAAATGGAGACATAGCGTTGCTGAAATCAGGTGATAAAAACGAAGAGCCTTTGGTGCGCGTGCGTTTTTCCGCTGAATCAAATGAATATCTTGGCGCGGCCCGTTTTGAGGTCGCGAAAGCCATGATCGAAGCTGGGCTGGACGCTGTCGCCGATCTCGAAGAGCAGGACGAAGCGTCCGAGATGCCCGTCTTTCAGTCTGATCTTTTGCATTAATTTTTATCTATAACTGCAGCATCGCAGTCATTTGCGAGATTAAGGCTCGGCCTGCAGCTTAGCTGATCCCCGATTCCGCTTCCCTATGACGCAGCAGCAGACCGTTGCATTGGCCGATCCGTGCGGCATTTTCGAGTTTTTGTAATTGCTGTTCATTGAGCCGGCCAGGACTGCCGACGACGGTGTGGCTATTGCCCTCTGCAAGCGCCTCCCATAACAAGGAAAAACAATGGTCCTGGTTGTCGGGATAGATGAACCGAGTTCTGCTCAGGTTAAATCCGTATTGCAAAAGCTCCACTTTGCCCATGCAATGGGGGACAAGCCAGGACAACCAGCGCCCATTGTTCTGCGAACTCAAAAACGCCAGCGATGGTAAATAAATGGAGGCGCTTTGGTCGTTAGGCAGCACGATTTCCGTAATGCCGCCCGTGGAGCCTTGGCTGGTTTGAAGTGACTTTCTGGCACTTGCAGCGTATCGCATGATCAGCTCCTTCGGATAACCCCGACGCTCAATCCCTCGATAACAAAATTTTCATCCCGCAAATCGACTGTAATGACATTGAACTCTGGATTTTCCGGCCAAAGTTCGACTGTCGAACGGTTGCGCTCCCTGCGGAAGCGTTTGACCGTGACTTCGTCTTCGATGCGAGCGACCACAATGTCATTGTTGTGGACTTGTTGTGTTGCGTGGACCGCGAGCAAATCGCCGTCCAGTATTCCCGCATCTTTCATGCTCATGCCGTGAACGCGCAGCAGATAATCGGCGCGAGGGTGGAAAAAGGTTTCCGGGATGGAGCAGTACTCTTCGATATTCTGCTGCGCCAAAATCGGGTTGCCCGCAGCTACCCGACCAATCAATGGAATGCCTCGCGCGCTTTCCGGCAGGCGAATACCGCGAGAGGCGCCCTCAACAATTTCGATAACACCTTTGCGAGCCAGCGCCTTGATGTGCTCTTCCGCAGCGTTGGCGGAGCGAAAACCCAGCATTTGGGCAATCTCCGCGCGGGTCGGCGGATAGCCCGTTTCTTCAATCTGATCCTTGATCAGCTCAAACACTTGGCGCTGTCTCTGGGTGAGATCGCTCATGTCATTCTCCGCATGGGTCTGTTGGTTTGTACAGTAACTGTGATTATATACAGTATTTGCATGAAGACAAGCAATCTCGCGATCAGTGATCCGGCAGCGCTTTTAAAAAGGTCAGACGTCAGTGAAGTCAGTATTATCACTCCAGTCGTATTGATCGAAGACGTCAAAGAGTGGATCCTCCAACTGCAGATCATCTTCGCCGCCATCCTCTTCATCCATACCCATAACACTAAGTGCGTCGTCCGGCGGGGGGGAGTCGATATATTTGCCGATTTGCCATTCCTGCCAGTCCAGTTCGTCAAGGCCGCCGTCTGAATATTGAATTTCAATGGTGCGATGGGTCTCATCCAGAGCTACCACCTCAAAGCTTGTGCTGGAATGGCGAGGCCTGTACCAGGCGCCGATTTCAGGTGAGTGCAACATCTCTGTGGCTCCTAATTAAGGGAGTACAAAAAATAAGCTAACACGTTACTTTGGATTGCGCCCATTTCTGCGACGAACGTCGTAGTATGGAAAATTTGGATATGTCAAAGGGAAATAAAATAAGCGGTTGGAATGAGCAGCAATGTTAGTGTTTCTTGACAAATTTGCGAAAGGCCGCGTATTTTCACGATCTTTCTGCAGCGGGGCACTCCTATGGCCAACGGTGAAACGGTTGAAAGGATACTAAAAGCGGCGACTATTCTTTTTGCCGAGCGTGGATTTGCGGAAACGTCGCTGCGGACGATTACAGGAATGGCTGATGTTAATCTCGCCGCAGTGAACTACCACTTTGGTACAAAAAAATCGCTCATTCAGGCGGTTTTTAGTCAATTTCTCACACCGTTCTGCCGCGAGCTGGAGCGACGTTTGAATGAAATGGAAAGTACCTTAGCTCCAGGACAAGTGCCTGGAGTGGAGCGGCTGTTGCGTATTCTGATCGATTCTTTGACTGAGTCAGTAAGCTCTATCAATGAAAAACCTCAGCGATTCATGCGCTTATTAGGCCTTGCCTACACACAAGCGCAACAACACCTTAGAACTTATCTATCGCATAGTTATGGTGCCACCTATAACCGCTATACTGGGTGGCTCAAAAAAACGCAGCCGGATTTGGATCCGGTCGTTTTTTATTGGAGACTCAATTTTATTCTCGGGGCGTCCATTTTTACGCTGGGAAGTTTTGAATCAATTCAGGCGATTCTCAAAGAAGACCATAAGGTTGATACAGATATGAATCAGGCGTTGTTATATTTGGTGGACGGTCTGAGCGGGTTGTTGAGCAGTCCGAGCGGACATTCCGATGGCTGATTATCCCCTGGGTCCCGTTGTTTTGGATGTCGCCGGGACAGAACTTCTCCAGGAAGAGGCGGAAGTGTTGCAGCATCCCCAGGTTGGTGGTGTGATTTTTTTTCGTCGCAACTTCGAGTCACCGGAGCAGCTCGTGCATCTTGTGCGCAGCATTCGCGCTTGCCGCCCGGATCTGCTGTTGGCTGTCGATCAGGAAGGTGGGCGGGTCCAACGTTTCAAAGATGGGTTTACCCGGTTACCTTCATTGCAAATCGTTGGCGATTTGTATGAAAAGTTTCCAGCCAAAGGTATCTCGGTCGCGCAGGAGCTCGCGTGGTTGATGGCGGCAGAGATTCGCGCCTGTGGCTTGGATGTCAGCTTTGCCCCCGTGATCGATGCCGATGATTCGTTCAGTTCAGTTATTGGAGACCGCGCTTTCAGTCGGGATCTCACCAGCGTTGCCTCTCTTGGCAAGGCCTATATGGAAGGTATGGCTGATGCCGGCATGTCCGCCACGCTTAAGCATTTTCCTGGTCATGGCGCCATCGAAGAGGATAGTCATGAGGAGCTGCCGGTGGATGAACGTAGTTTCGATGAGGTCTGGCAGTCAGACATGTCACCGTTCCGTGCACTATTGCCATTGGCGGACGCGGTGATGCCTGGCCATCTTCTGTTTTCTGCCATAGATCCTAATCCAGTAGGTTTTTCGCCTTTTTGGCTGCAGAAGGTGTTGCGCCAGCAGCTTAACTTCGGTGGCATTATTTTTAGTGATGATTTGTCAATGGAAGGCGCAGCTGTTATTGGCGATCACCGCGATCGTGCCGAGGCGGCACTGAGTGCGGGTTGTGATGCGGTGTTGGTGTGCAATCAACCCAGGCGTGCCATTGAAGTCATCGAG